>JABFSY010000134.1 GCA_013140395.1 Cyclobacteriaceae bacterium | reverse complement strand
GGTATCTGTATTCATGCGGCAAAGTGCGATATCCATTCCGTCTTTTGTTGCAGACTCTTCGTGATCTTGGCGGAGTGTTTGGGTTACCCCTTCATCCAACAGATCTAATATCTTTCCGGGATCAGTTATTTTCCTGCTTCGCACGATATCGTTTAGTAGGAAATAGCCAATCAGTGAAAGAAGCGCACCGGGAACACCGTGACCTGTGCAATCCACAGCCGCAATAAACAAGTCGTTCTTAATCTGAACAAACCAAGGGAAGTCTCCGCTTACTACATCTCTTGGCTTATACAATACAAATGAGTCGGGCAATGTTTTGTTTACTAGACGAGTATTTGGGAGAATCGCATTTTGAATACGCTTTGCATAGTTGATGGAGTCATTGATTTTCTTGTTTTTGTTTTGAATTTCAAGCTCAATCTCTTTTCGATCTGTTATGTCATGCGAAACCAATAGAACCGACTCGATGTTTTCAAGGTCGTCATACTCTGGTATGGCGTTTACCTGCATAATTCGTTTTCCCATTTCAGAAGGGAAATCCATTTCGGTTGAGATCTTGTCGTTCGTTGAATTCACTTGTTCAACAATCAAGAGCCATTGCTCTAAAATCCCTGACTCTAACTCTGCTTCTTTGATTTTCTTATTGATGAAACGTTCAGGCGATTTGCCGGTATAATTTTCGATCGTTGGGTTAATGTATGAAATGGCATCGTTCTCCAGGCGAGTAATGATATCGAGCGAGTTTTCTGACAGCGCTTGCATTTTACTTCGCATCCGCTGCTCTTGTTCAGCTAACCTGCGTTCGGTGATATCGCGTGAGTTAAGAATGAAACCATGAATGGCCGGATTTGCCATGAAGTTAGTTCCGGTAGCTTCCAACCAAATGTACTTGCCGTCTTTTGTCTTGTACTCAAGTTGTACGGTTAATTTTTCATCCGGATTTTCACGCAATTGATCAAACAAACCTTTTGCTACCTCCAAACTATCAGGGTGAACACGATTCAAATCACTCTGGCCTTGGAGCTCCTTTTGAGAATATCCTAAAATGGTTTCAACGGAAGGTGATATGTAGCGAATTCGTCCATCTTCTTCGTAGATGGTAATTACTTCTGAGGCGTTTTCAAGAAGTAATTGCATTCGATTTTGAGTGCGATTTACCTCTTCAATTTGTTCTTCGAGCTTGATATTCGACCTTTGTAATTCTTCTTGCGTGGCACGCATTTCCTCTGCGTTTTGCCGTAGCACTTCTTGTTTCTCTGTCAATTCACTACTCAACGCTTGCGATTCGCTCAAAAGCCTTCTGGTGCGCTCGTTCACTTTGATGTTAAAGATCGTCCTGGCCAAGATTAAGCTCAGTTCTTGCACAAATTTTATTTGTGAAGAATCAAACTTCTTTAACCCTGCGAATTCAACAACTCCGTATACTTCCTCATTGGTAATCAGGGGGACAATCAGAATACAGTTGGGTTTTTGATCACCGAGAATACCGGAGGTAAGCGTCACGTATTCACTAGGTATTTCTGTGCGGAGGATATAATCTTTCTCAGCAGCTGCTTGTCCGACTAGACCTTCCGCAAAACGGAAAGATTTTTTAAGATACTTTTTACGGTTGTAAGCAAAGCTCGCTCGGATGTCAATACTTTTCTCTCTCTGTTCATCATTGACAACATAGAAAGCACCTTGAACGGCTCCAATCTTTTCGATGATGAACTGAATAACATCGTCACCCAGCCCATCCAAGGTATCGTGCATGCGAAGAATCTCGGCAACTTCGGCTACCCCTCTAACAATCCAGTTGCGCTCATTATCTTTTCTTTCATTTTCAATCAAATTCTCTCGCATGTTGAGTAGCGAAAGACCGAGTGTATCATTTTCACTGGCAGGCTGATAGGCGGCATTAAATTGTCCTTCACCAACCAGGCGGGCAAATTGAGCACTTCCTTTTAACGTCTGGACGAGGCCATCGACTTTGGTTGCCATTTGGCCGAATTCATCGCTGCTGGCTGCTTCAATTTTATCGGGGAGAATACCTTGTGAAACCAAATCTAAGGTGTCTCGCATGGAAAGCAGTGGTTTTGTAAGCGAACGCGCGAACAGCACTGAAATGGAGGCGGCCAGCAACACAATCAACAGTCCACCCAACCAGTAGATAGTGGCGAGTGCTCCACCTTGACCATTGATTTCGTTGGCGTCTATTTTCACAATGAGCGCCCAAGGTGAATTCTCGATTTTGCGGTAGGCAACATATACTTCCTGATGACGGTAGTCACGCCCCATGCCAAATCCATTTTTTCCTTCCAGTGCCAGACCGATTTCTCTCACTTCTTTTTCATTCTCAGAATAAAATTTAAAAAAGGCTCCAGGATCATTTCGCAACGGGCTCGCGAGGATCATTTTCTTTGTCACCAAATCCTTGTATCCAACAAAAGACTCCCCCGAAGAACCGAGGCCGTTCACATCTTTCAGTAAATTGAACAGCGGGTTTAGATTAATTTTGAAGATTAACAGATTGCCATGCAACGGTGCACCCACAAACATCGTGTATGAATCGGATGATTTGTTGACTGTATCTTTTTTAACAGAGCTATAGTAGATATTGCTCGCAGCATTTGAGAAGAATGCCCCATCGGGATCAGCGAAGTGTCCTTTTTGCGCGTTCGCAGAGTCCAGGATCGTTCCACTAGTATTTGAAACAAACAACTCTTCAAATCCATAGGTTTCCTTTGCTTTAGAAAGAGTCGATTGAAGGGAATCAGGCGAAGAACTTAATAGGTTTTTTATTTCGGGTGAATTCTGAAGAAAATTAACCGTGCTCGATATGTGCGCGAAATAGTGGCTAAGTTGAGCTGCTTTATTGTCGGCAATGACGGACAGGTTTGTGTGAAGTTTTTCTTCCGAATTTTTTACATTGATGTGGTAAGTAAACAGGGAGATCGCCAGCACGCTCACCAACGAAATGGCTACGATGAGGATGGTGATCTTGGTGCTAATTTTTATGTTTTTAAACATAACCTTTTTACGGTTTAGTAGTACGTTAAATCTGTTCTGCTAAAAGTTTAGCCATTTGTTCTGCCTCCTTTTGGTTATTGCTGGTCGGTTTTGAAAAAGTCGCTATTTCCAACACGGCAGTAATCACTTCTCCCTTTTTTACAGGGATAATCAGAATATATTTTGGAGCAGCCATCCCGAGGCCACTTACAATCGCATTGGTATACCCTTCGGGCAACTCGTCAAGAAGCATACTTTTTCCAGTGACGGCACACTGCCCCACCAAACCTTCTCCCAACTCATAAACGATTGGTTCGTTATTTTCAAATGGTATTGCGAAAGCGCTTTTCATTTCAACGACACGCTTACCATCAATATCTCCTAGCAGATAGAATGCTCCCTGGCCCGCATCAAGCGTTTTGCAAATGTGATTGATTCCAACTTGGAACAGTTGATCAGGGGTTGCTCCTTTTATTGCTCTGGTAAAGGCTTGGGTATCAAACGATGATTGCCCTGCTGTATCTCCATTTGTGGTAGTAGTTGCCTCGTTCTTTTTTTCTTTGAAGACGACAATTTCTTTCTTCGCCTTGTTAGTGGTATTAATAGCGAATATGCCTAGGCCAAAAGTGATGATGAGAGTAATAAATAGTTTTGTGTAGACGAGCGTAGCCAACCCAGTGGAGATCATTCCGCCTTTGAAGACAAGATCATGAGGAAGTGTCACCAACACATAGGCAGATGAAACCAGACCAACATAAAAAAGCGCAGAAAGCAGCAAGCTTAATTTGCTTGGATCTTTTAACGTTTGAAGGAGCCTTTCCATATTATTTAGTGTAGTGCTTATCTAGTTCTTTCAAAAATTCAAGGATCTCATCAATTTTTAATGTGTGATCGATTTTAGTAAGTGCAAGTGCTGCCTTCGGCATTGTGTCAATCATGCACTCAGTTGGTTCTTGCACAATTGTTAACCCGCCTTTGTCTTTTATGTGTTTCATTCCCAATCCACCGTCTCTGTTAGCGCCCGAAAGAAGAATTCCTATTAGTTTATCCCGATATACGTAAGCGGCAGTTCCCAATGTGATATCAATGGCTGGTCGTGAATTATTAACCATCTCCTCGGTTGACATAGAAAAGTGATTGCCAAGTTCCACGGACATATGGTAGTTAGAAGGAGCAAGGTAGACACTTCCCTTTTTGATTGATTCTTTATCTACTGGTTCTACTACTTGTACCACGCTTTTTATTGATAAGGCTTCGACAAATCCATTGCGTACATGTTTCAATCTGTGCAAACACATGATAATCGGTAGGGGGAAAGTTTTTGGAAGCTGAGCCAGAATTTTCACGATTCCCTGAAAACTCCCTGCTGATCCCCCAATCACCACTGCCTTGTAGCTATTATTTAAGTTGTACTTGTCCATGGCAGCAGTTCCCCTAATCCTTTATCTTCTTATAAACTTTCTCCTCGTTGTTTACCACCAAAAATTTACTCGCCACATCGCACCAAATCAACGACTCTTTCGAGCCGATCGCCAGATATCCATATTTGAATAGACTCTCGTGGAATTTTTTTAGTACTTCGTTTTGAAGTGACTGATTAAAATAGATCATCACGTTTCGGCACAAAACCAAATCGAACTTGTTAAAGATCTCCCCTTTCACCAAATCGTGTTTCCGAAAAGACACGTTTTGCATCAGTTCTTTGTCGAAAACTGCTTTCCCGTTTTCTTCCTTGTAATATTCCTTCAAGCTTTTTTTACCCTCGTAGCGTATGTAATTCTTTTCATTCAACTCCATATTTTTTATGGGGTAGGTAGCTGCTTTTGCCTTTTCCAGAATGTTCACATCCAGGTCACTTGCAAAAAGCTGAACGTCTTGATGAATCCCCATTTCTTTGAGCAGGATCGCCATTGATAGCACTTCCTCGCCCGAAGAAC
>JABFSY010000479.1 GCA_013140395.1 Cyclobacteriaceae bacterium | reverse complement strand
CCCTACTACCACAAACAGAATGATGTATTCTATTTTACCACCAGTGTTTTTACCTCCTTCAAATTTACTTTTTAAATGCCAATCGGTTAACGGGTATGCCTGGTAACTAACTTTTTGATTTTTCAACGCTTCTGTTACCACTCGCACGTCACTCAATTTTTCGGTAAGCAGTTCTGCGGAAACTGTTGAACTGGTTTTTACATATATGTTGAAAAAATTTCTGGCCATCATCTCGTCATTGATACCCCATTGCTTTTGCAGGATGGCATAGGGTAAGACAAAGTCAAATTGAAGAGATGAGTTAGCTGGTACATTTTCAAAAACAGACACAATCGTCACTTCTTTTGTATCGTCTATGCGAATGGCCTTGCCAATAGGATTCACTCTGCCATACAAGGCAATCGCCATTTTTTCCGAGATGGCAATTTCAGCGGTTCCTTTGAGAGGACGAGGGTCACCTTCCAAAATAGGGAAGTTGAATACGGAAAACAGATGTTCGTTGGCATATACACCGTTTAAGTAGATGCATTCGTTGGTCTTTCCCTCTGGTCGAAAGCACAGTTCATGCGGCCATCTTGTGCCTGTAGAAACACTCACCAAGGTTTCAGCCTCTGGAATGGAAGATACGTCTATGGCGGACGATGCCACGTCATACGTTTGAAAGCTTCCGTCCGCCTCCACATGTGTCAGCACTTTAAATATCCGGTCAGAATCGGAATGAAACTTGTCGAAAGAAATTTCATGCGCAGCCCAGAGCATAATTAAAAGCGCACACATGAGACTGACCGACAGTCCGAACACACTAAGGAAAGAATGACCCGGCTGGCGAAAGAAGTTGCGCACGGCAACTTTGAAAATGTTATGTAGCATATCTGTTGAGTAGTGAGTATTTTCTTGCTTTTGCTTGCGAATGTTTTTCCACCGGAAAAACCGAATTACATTCCAAACAAATTTCCAATCCGCTTTGCGTTTACTTTGCTTGATCTCACGATAGTAGAGTTCATATGCATCTCCTTGGATTTCATCCAGCAGCTCTGGCCTACAGTACCATTGTAGGAACATATCTGCCCATTTGGGAGGTACAGTCGGTGCCTTGCGGTCGTTATCGGTTTTTCGAGTGATCAAATCTAGATTCGGCTATTTTCGCGCGACAAACAACTAGCATCCGATTACTATGGATTGCAGCGCCACCTTCGGTATCTGGCTATACATTTGCACACGCAATTCCTGCGCTTCTTCCAACGCACGTTTGCCGGCTGCCGTAAGCAAGAAAATTCGCTTTCTTCTGCCGCCTCGCTCTTCGGTGGGCTCACTCATTTTGGATTTCAAGTAGCCCTTTTCCTCCAGTCGCGTAAGCACTGAATGTACCGCACTGATGTTGAGACTGCGCCCAGCTTGATTTTTCAGTTCGTCCATAACGGCTACGCCATAGGCATCCGGATGTAAAATACCTACTGTCAGTAGTACGAGTTCCTCTAATTCACCAATGTATGTTCCTTTCATATAACCTACTTTTTGACCCTCGCCAAAAGAGAAAATTGTTCTAGATAATTAACTCTACAAACGTGAAAGTAATAAATATGTTTCACTTTTGTAGATGGAGAAGGAAAGATTTGAACTAGTCTATTTCACGAGACTAGCTAAAGAATTTAACTTAGAATTGGTTTAACTGGCAGCCAAATAGTAACTGTAGTGCCAATACCATACTGGCTCTCAAAGATGACGTGGCCATGCAACTTTCCTACTGCTCTTTTCACAATGTACAAACCTAAACCATTGCCTTTGGATGATTCATTCCCGCGAAAGAACATTTCAAAAATTCTGCTCTTATACTCGTTTTCAATACCTACGCTATTGTCCGACACAGAAATGATCACGGCTTCACCATCTACTTTTGCAGCAATTTTGATAAAAGGATCTTTAGTACCACAAAAATGAATGGAGTTTTCAACTAGATTGTCTGCGATTATTTTCAAGAATGCGGGAAAGGAACTAAAATTTGGAATTTCGTCAATCTCCATTAATACCTTTATCCTCTTTTGTTGAAGTACTTCCTTAAATGTATCGCAGGTGGTAGAAAAAATATTTGGCAGTGAAACAATTTTGTAGATGAACTGCTCAGCGCCTACATCACTAATTGATTGAAGCTTCACCAACATCCGATCCAGGTTGACGGCTGTTTCTTTTACTTTTTGAAAAAGATCTAATGCATTGGCGTCCTTGACCGTAATCTTAGCCACCTCTGCCAGCCCCATAAACGTGGTCAGTGGCCTTCTGAAATCATGAGAAGAACGATAGAAGAAAGTATCTAACTCTTTGAAGGCCTGCTGTAATTTCTCTGTGCGTTCTTTTACTTTTTCTTCCAGCCCTTCGTTCAATTGCGTAATAATCTGATTGCTCTCTCGCAATTCTTCAGATTGCGAGGCCATCTCCTCGTGACTTTCCGAGAGTTCTCGATTTAGTCTTGACAGCGCCATATTGGCCTCGGTTAACTCCTCCGATTGAGCTGCCATTTCTTCATTCTTTTCAGCGAGATCTTTGTTCAGTGTTTGGAGCGTTACGTTTGCTTCACTTAGCTCTTCGGACTGAGCCGCAATTTCCTCCTGTCTTTCAGAAAGTGTTTTATTCAATAACACAAGCGATGTATTACTTTCTTCCAGTTCCTTTGATTGAACTTGTATTTCGTCATTTCGTTCTTGTATCTCGTGGTTGAGACGAGCTGTTTTCTTAAAAAATTGATATAATGTAAATGCCAGTATGCTCAACAATACAAAACCTATAATACCGCCACCAATAATCAGTCGTTGTTGATTTATTTTACTTCGTTGAATGTTTAACTGATCTTCTTGCACCTGCTTGTTCTGGCGGAGTAACTCAATCTCTTGATTCTTTTTATCTAAATCATAAAGGCTTTGAATACTCAGTATTCTATTGGTTAGTGCCGCGTTATTTACTGAATCCTTTAACTTTTCAAACAGATAGGAATAACGAATGGCTGCTTCCAGTTTCCCTTGCCTACGAAGCAACTCCCTTCTAGCTTCATACACATTGATCAACATCACTATAACGCCCGTACTGCGTGCAGTTTTTTCTGCCTTATCAAGAAATAATTGGGCCTTCTCGAAATTGTTCATTTTGGTGTACACGCTACCCAGATCAAAATACCCCCACGCTAACCCACTTTGATAGAGAATCGCCTCTTTAATTGCAACACTTTCTAAATGGTAGCTAAGTGCTTGCCGAAAATCTCCAAGCGCCTCCAAGGTCTCACCTATATTAGCAAGTGAGGTCGATTGCCCCTTTCGATCGCTCAACTGAATCCGAATGTCCAATGCCTTTTTAAAAAATTGATTGGCTTGTACATATTTTTTTTCTGACTTTAGGGTAAGACCTTTTTGGTTATAAGCTCTAGCCAACTCCGAAGTAAAGTTGTTTTTTTCTGCTAGATCAATCGCTTTTGAAACATAGTCAATAGACATGGCTGGTTGCTTGAGTCGATAGTAATTTCTGCTTAATCCAATCAGCGCATTCACTTGAACTTTCAAGAAAGACTTCTCCTCTGCTATTTTTAATGCATCGAAATAGCTTTTCAAACTGATATCATAATTTCCAATCTCCTCCAATAATTCACCAATGTCTAGCAATAGCGTTGTGTAGGAAGCTAAACTAGAATTGAGAAAGTAAAAATCCTTTACTTCCTGATACAATTTCAACGCTTCGCCATATTTTGCCTGTCGAAAAAAGATGACCGCCTTTTGCTGTTTAATTTGTAACTGCGTTTCTGTGGGCGCATTGATTGTCCGTAGCGTCTCCGCACGATTCAAGTAAGCCAATGCTTTTTCAATGTTCGCCTGTTGAAGATGCCATTTAGAGAGCAATACCAGTACATCAATCAACAGTACCTTGTCCGTTAGCCTTTCACGGATAGCAAGCGTACGATGTAAAAAAGCAAACTCTCCCTGTGGCTTGGAGATCGCTTCATAATACCTGCTCATGTTCCTGTAAAGAACCGAAAGATGCCACGGATGAAGGCTATCTTTCAACACCTCATACGATTGATCGTACCAAATTTTTGCAGAATCATAGATGCCTTGAGTACGGTAGATGTTGCCTTTTTGCACTAAGGCATATCCTTCCCAGCCCGTATTGCCAGCCAGTTTGGCTTGTTCACCTCCGAGGCTAAGCAATTGCATTGCTTTGTTTTTTTGACCAGTTAGATTCTCGTAAACGCCCTGAAAAATAGTGGCCTCCGAAATTCCCTTTTTGTAGTTCAGCTCACCCGCCAAAGTTTTGGATTGCTCAAGAGTTTGCTTGGCCTTGGCAAAGTCTACCAATAGCAACCGAAATGATAACTCATTCAGGGCATCCACTTTTTTTATGTCTGCTGCATTTTTTACAACAATTTGAAGGCTGTCAATTTCAGGTGTCTGGGCGCGAACACCAGTAGCAAGGCCTGCCATCACGATCAAAACCAGCCAAGAAGCTAGTAATAGATTTCTTCTCAATCCCTGACCGTGACGTGGTACTCGTTCCATTGGTGTAAATTAACAAAAGTTAAAATGAATGGACACGCGCATTTACATTAGAGGTGGGAAAATGGCAACATGCCTTTCGTCTGATGCCCAAAAATGGTCTATTCAATCTGATTGATAAATAGATTTTGTTTACTTTTTCAAATCCTCAGGAGCCAAAAAATTAAACAGAAAACGACTAAAATAGCTAATTGGTGAGGTTAAACTCTACGGTTGAGCTCGACCTACTGAGGCATTGAAACAGAAAACGTGCTACCTTGTCTCAAGGTAGAAGTAAGTTGAATGTTACCCGAAAGTTTTTCGATGGTTTCCTTTACAATGTATAAACCCAACCCGGAGCCTTGCGAAGATTCATTCCCACGAAAAAACATATCAAATATTTTAGTCTGATATTCGTGGGCAATCCCCTGCCCATTGTCTTGTAT
>JABFSY010000507.1 GCA_013140395.1 Cyclobacteriaceae bacterium | reverse complement strand
AAATTCTTTATCGCTCAAAGAAGCAGACCGTTCCGCCTACCCACGTCTTATCTTTGTTATACTTTACACCGATCATGTCTCCCCGGCTAAGTCTCGCCAGGTTGGTCACCAACTGGGGTCGTGGCTTTCCTTCTTCCCAAACATACAGGAGTCGAACTTCGGCCTTTACTAGTCCATCGATTGCCTGCACAATCGGTTCGTAATGCACCTTTCGTTGAAGCATGAAATTATGACGCTGGTCTGCCGGAATGGCTTCGATATCTTCCGCTTTAACGTGAAAAATGACGCCACTTCCTGAAAAGGAAAACAACGGCTTCAACACATAATTCTCTAGGTCATTAGGAATGGTAGATACTTGATGAAGAAATTGAGAATCAGGTACGTCAGCCCCTTTTAAAAACGGCATCGTGTATTTGCTAATTTTGAAGAACCAATTCGGATGGCCGGCCCATTCAACGTCTACGTCTTCTGTCAAATGGAATTGCGTTTGCAAATCCTTCTTCTGCAAAAGTTCATCAAAAATCACTCGGTTATAAATTCGATGAATGGGAATTTCTTTACCCTCTTGCTTGTAATACAATTTTCTATTGCGAATGATTACATCTCCAATATGCACCAATGGTGTTCCCAAATGTGCCTGCGTGACTAAAAAATCGATGGTTGTGTTTTGTTTTAGCGGATCGATTTCAAGCAGCACCACATTTTCAGGATCATGACCATTTAAGATATTTCTCTTTAGAAGCTCCCAATACTGACTGGAGCTTAATCCAAAATGAAAATTCCAATTGTCGTCAATTTGATAGTGTTCACGAAACTTATTTCCCAGAAAATCCTGATAGCCAAATAAGGAGGGAAACCCCTGCATCTCAATAAGCTTTGGTACGAGCTCACTGGTTTCTGTAGAGCAAATAGCAAAATCTAACGCCAGAAATAAAGTATGATTTGTTTCACGAGGCACCGCCAAAGAAGTTGGTAAAGCGGCTGACATCCTAGTTTGAAATCCCGGCTGAACGATAAAATCAATGATCTCATCCGCGCCCGAAATGAGTTTGTGTTTGAATTCGTTTCCTATAAAAATGGGGGTTTCTGCAACGCGGAAAGGAATGTTATGCGCGTAGCTGGCGTTTAAGTCATCCAAAAAATCCCGGTACTTTTTTTCTGAGAATTGCTTGTTAAAATGATCCCGGGCCAATGCGATCATACGCCCACGGATTTTAGCGTTGGCTGCAGGGCCATCATCAGAAAGCGAGGTAGCACCGCGTGATTCGTTTGCATGATCTTATCGGGATCATTCAGATGATCCAACATTTCCCAATATTTTTTTTCTCCATGTTTTTCAATCACCAGATGTTTCTTGTCTTCACGCAACAAATACATGCGCATCCCCACTGCATCTGCTTCGGGGTGAAACTGCGTACCAAAGAAAGCTTCATCAAATCGGATGGCCATCACGGCTCGCTCCAGTTCCACTGTGGGACGATACTTCTCGATACATAAAATAGCACCCCCACGGGCTTTGATCTTCTCATCATTCGGCTCTGTAATGTGGTAGTCGCGCGAGTCGACTGCCCAAAACGGATCGCCCAATGAACGTAGCAATGGATCATGTATTCCCTCAAAGGTTTTATGCATCGGCATTACACCAAAAGAAGTTGATTTTCTTCTACTCACCAATCCATATCCATAGTACCTACAGTAAACCTGAAAGGAGTGGCAAATCAGAAGCACATGTTTTTTCCTGTCTGGATTGCGAAGATTGTGAGCTTGTATTTCGTCCATCAAACTGAAATACCTGCGTTCCCAGTAAGAGCCTTCGCTATCGATAGGACTGCCCGGTCCACCGCTGGAAATAAATGCATCATAGCTAGTATCTGGTACAGCGCCAGTCAGTCGCGTCTCAAAAATGTCATACTTTAAGGGAAGATGAAAATCCGCACTCATTTCGTCAATGAGTTGACGAATACTGCGCATCCCTTCGTTGGCAGCGCCATCATAGAGGTCTAAAATGGCAACTCTTAAAACAGCGGAGTGTTCCAAAGCCTGATCTTTAATGATCACTCAAATTTACAATAAAGTTAGGCCAGTTGGAAGATAAAACGGATCGAATTTGGAACTGCTTATTGGTCAATAGTTACACTCCTTCAAGGGTTTGATGGGTGATATAATCCACCACATTGACTAAACTACCTGTTTCTGAGAAAATTTTCAATTGGCGGTCGGCACCTGTACCTTCCTTCAAGATCGTGTGAACATATTCAATCGCTTTTCGGCTACCCAGATCATCTACCACATCATCTACAAAGTCAAGTAACTCTACGATCAGGGCGCGAGTGTCTTTCTCTTGCTGCACTCCAAAGTCAATCATTTTTCCATCCAGGCCGTAGCGCGAGGCACGCCACTTGTTCTCGTTGATGAGTGCTCTACTGTAAAGAATAAAGCTCATATTCTGCGTGCGCAGACGATAAAGTTTTACTACCAGCGCTTGAAAAATAGCGGTAATGGCTATGGTTTCTTCTACCAACATCGGCACATCGCAAATGCGAAACTCAATCGTATCGAAAAAAGGATGTACACGTACATCCCACCAAATTTTCTTGGCGTTGTCAATACAATTAGTGCGAATTAACAGATTAACATAATTCTTAAATGCGTCCCAACTCTCGAATTGATCAGGGATACCAGTGCGCGGAAACTTGTCAAAAACCTTTGTCCGAAAAGATTTAAAGCCAGTGTTCCTGCCTTCCCAAAACGGGGAGTTGGCAGAAAGCGCATACACGTGAGGAAGAAAATATCGGACCGTATTCATGATATGGATAGCCATATCCTTATCCTTGATACCCACATGCACGTGCAACCCAAAGATCAGATTCGAACGAGCGGCCTCCTGCATTTCATTTACAATCGCATCATAGCGAGGATTAGGCGTAATCAACTGTGTGTTCCAGTCCGAGAATGGATGGGTACCTGAAGCTCCTATTTGCAGATCGAGACGGGCAGCCACTTCGGCCACGTGCCTGCGCAAGTTCCTGATCTCAGCAGCCGCTTCGTCTACATTTTTACAAATGTTGGTTCCGACTTCTACCACAGCTTGGTGCATCTCCGCCTTTACCTGATCACCATAGGCTTTAGAAGCAAGTTCTACTATTTTTTGGTCGTGTGATTTTAGCTCCCTAGTGACTGGGTCAATCACCATGTACTCCTCCTCTACGCCTAGTGTAAACTTTTCCATCATCTTGAGTTCTTGCTCCTTTTTATTGCAGGAACAATTCGTTTAAGTTCTTACTTCTTTGATTTCGCTTTTGACTCTGGCTTGTTGGAGTCGGTAGCAACCTCTTTTGGTTTTTCAGTTGGTTTTGGCGCTGCGGCCGTTGCACTAGCCTTGACGCCATCCGATACAAATGTGCCCCATGTCAAATTATCTTTGCCTGGCTTCTGAGCTTGGGCACGCTCAATGGCCATTTTAGCTGCGTGTTCAACCACCCATTCAAAATTTTCCTGACCCACCGAAGTAACTTCCGCATCGGGCGCTGGATTGCAAAAATCGATCGCATAGGGAATGCCATTACGCACTGCCATTTCTACAGTATTGAAGTCGTAGCCTAAAGCATTACACAAGAGCAAAACATAATCATGGACTTGCTTCAATAACTTCGCAGAAGCCGGCCCGTTATTACTTTGGTATCTTAAATGGTGTGGATTGCGTGGCTCGTACTGCATAATGCGAACGTCCTTGCGGCCCAGGCAATAGCAACGGAAGTAATCTTCAAAAACAATTTCCTCCTGCAACATCATCACCAATTGTGAAGTCTCACTGTAGGATTTAAAGAACTCATCCATGTTATTGAGTTTGTATACGCTCTTCCAACCTCCCCCCGCATGTGGCTTCATATATGCAGGAAAACCAATGTGTTGAAATATCTTTTCCCAGCTCAACGGAAATTTCAAGTTGGCAAACGATGCATCACTGGTGTCTGTGGGGCGCTCGTGAGAAGGCAGAAGCACCGTTTTAGGAACGGGAACACCCAGTTTTACCGCCAATGCATTATTGAAAAATTTCTCATCTGCACTCCACCAGAATGGGTTATTGAGAACGGCTGTTCCACTGATAGCCGCATTTTTTAAATATGCACGATAAAATGGCACGTCCTGCGATATCCGATCAATGATCACGGCATAATCATCACCCACCCCTTGCTGCACCATATCGATAACGACAGGCTCTGCCTTAATGTCTTTTAATCCTGCTCTATTGATACGCTCAACAAATGCTTCTGGAAACGAGCGCTCCATGCCGTGTAGAATTCCTATTTTTTTCATGGGTATTCGGTTAGGTTATTTTTATGAAGTTGGATGATGATTTCTTGTAGTTTCTTCGGTTCTGTAAGATTAAGGTTATGACCTGAATTTGTAAACCAAAATAACTCCTTTTTTTCAGCTTTTAGCATTTTAAAGTATTCTTCTGTCAATTTGAAGTGAGTTTGATAGTCGTGGCTGCCTACAAAAAAGTATACCTGGCACCTGATTTCTGGAGCTGCTGAGTTCAAATTGATGGCCGCTGCCTCGTTAAATAAGGTCAACCATAAGGCAGCCCAAGATTGAACGTAGGTTTTTGAAAGCGGCTTATTGCCAGAGAAATGGGCTAGCCAGTTTCGGTGGTAGTAAATTTGCTCTCCATCTTGAAATGGGATTTTTATCTTTTGCAGCTCGTCTATAGCTACTTGGTTTTTATCCTGAAAAGCCTTCTCCTTCATCCAGGCCAGCGAAAAGCTTTCACTCTCAAGTTGGTTCACCATGGGGCTTACAGCAAGGCAAGCCACAAACAATTCCGGATGATGGGCTGCAGCTTGCAGCGCCAAGAAACCGCCCCAAGAGGCCCATTAGGTAAATTTTTTGTCTTGAAAAGCGCGCACGCAAGTAATTGGTCATCTCCAAAACATCTGACTCTACCACCGCCAAAGAC
>JABFSY010000280.1 GCA_013140395.1 Cyclobacteriaceae bacterium | reverse complement strand
CTTTTACACAGTCACTTTTTTTTCTTTAAAACATAAATAGCAGTTTTCAATCATTCACTACCGAAACTTAGGATCCATAATGTTCAAAGAAGATGGAGGGAAGCGCACAAAATCAAAAATTTTAGCAACGTTTTCCAAGTCGGTTAGCAGAATGCCTTGACCAATCAACACCAGATAAAACCGGTTTTGAATCCCTAGTGTAATCTGCGATTTTTTTTGAGCTTTATCGTACAGAATCCACCCGGGTTGCTTTTCCAACTCGTACGCATTCTCAAGGATCAAGTCTGTTTCTTGGCCTACGGCATTTTTCCATTTCTGTGTAGCCTGCCGATACATTACTGAGGCATTGTTGTAGTCAAATAGCATGATGGTAATTTGCCTCTTGTCGTGCACAAACGTTCGCTCAATCATAGCATACGATAGCGTTCCGATCTTCAAACTCCGCCCTTTGTTCTGCTCAAATTTTTTATATCCTTCTATTTTTTCAGGGGCGAGCTCGCCCAATTGTTCGAGGCTCATTACTTCTGGCTGAGCCTGAACCTTGTAAGCGTAAATCGTAACAAATGCGACCAAAAGAAGACGGTTGAACGACAGGTTTGCAAAAAATGAATACATGTTCTCTAAATAAACACATTTTCTGTTCACTGTCGAGAATTCTTTACAAAAATCGTATCGCAAATGCCTGTGTTACTGATTTTTCAGACTAGACATCTTGTACAATGCCCAGATCATTAACATCATCTTCCGCAACGCCTATTTTTTATTGACCAAAAAATTCTTCTTTGGCTCAAAAACAGCTTTCGCTAATCCCGAATTTTCTGAAGAAAAATAAATCGTAGGCTGCAAGGAAGATTTTAACACCCAATCTGTAGGTCTCTTCCAGCCTTCCACCGTTGCAATCACACCAGGGGCACCCTTCAATTGAATGGAAACATCGCCTTTGCCCATTGCCAAGAATTCGTCTGCGAAAGCATTGGCATTTTTGTATTCTAATTGAGATAGGTAATTGTTGACCTTAATGGAGTCTGAAGCTTCAGCGCCTATCCACCACCCTTCGTCTTTCTTTGTCAGCACAAAGCTGCTATCGCCAGGATAGATAAATTGGATTTCCGTGATATTTTCTTTCTTAATTCGCAAAAATGATTTGTCGCGCCAGTCGGTGTAGCTTCGATTAAAAGAAGATTCTAAAAATCCTTCCACCGCATACACTTCGTTTTCGTTCGTCAGGCGTACATAAGTAAATATTCCGCCCGGATTGAATTGACCATCCGATGACTGGTTGAAACCAACCCGCCCCACGTGAACGTCTGCAACCACCACATCGCCTTTGTATAATTGAACTCGCGTACCGGAATCGCCCACACTATATTCCTTCCAATTTTCTTTCTTCTTGGTAATCAATCGCAATGGTTTTAAGTTGGCCAACGTTGCAATGGCGTTGTTGACCGATCCCTGTTCAGTAGGAGCAGTGCGTTTTTCTTTTTTTGCAATCCATTTATTGTCTTCCCTATTTAATTCAATCACCTTGCCTTTTTCAATTGCGACATTCAGCAAAACCCTGGTTACAGCCGCGGTATCAACTTTCAGTAACTCTGTTCTCAGATTGCTTTGACGCTTTGACGCGCGGAAGACCCTGGACAGAGCAAAAACGGCCGCCAGTCCAATTAAAACTCCAAATAAAATTTTGTTGTTAAGCTTCTTCATAATTCTCACTCATCCATTTGTAACGTCTCATTTTATTGCGCTGTGAACGATAGATGCCGTAACCCAACGCCAGTAAAATGGGCAAAAAGAAATTTCCATACTTTAACAACGTCTTGGTGGAGTCTTCCAGCGCCTCAATCGGACGTGAAGTAGCACCTTTTGTTCGCAAAGAAATCAGCCCCGTATCATCCGAAAGCCAATCGATCCCGTTCACCAAAAGGTTTACATTATCTGGGGAAAGTTGGCGGGCTTTGTCGCTTGACCCGTTGATGGGGAAATCACCATCGCCAATCACCATCATTTTTGATCTTGTATTTCCCGATAACTTTCCTTCGATGGCTGCAGCGACAACCAACCCGTTTTGAGGGAAATCATTTTGTGTCCATTGTTTTTGAAGTTCAAAATAGACCGGTGCCCGTAGTGCGTTCGATTGCTCAGAAGAGAAAGCCAGCGCTGTAAATTTTTTGGTGGTATCTCCCGAGTATTTTATTGTGCTTGCAAACTGAAGTATAACACTCTCAATGCCCTTTACCGAAGGATGATTGGAGAATCGAGAGACTACAGGGATATACGGAAATTGAATCTGTTGCTGCAACATGCCGAACGAAGTTTGTTGTTGCATCGTTACCGAACCGCATTTCGTATCAATCACAAAATTGTCTTCGACTTCAATTCCTTTCGCAAGTAGCCATTGCTCTAGTCCAGTATTCACACCGCTTCCAGTTGCATTTTGAAAGTTACCGTCTACACGATTGATAGCGACCAGCACACGTCCCCCGCGGGCAACAAAGCTTTCTATCTTCTGAAAATGAGAAGATGGAATTGTGTCCGTTGGGCGAATGATCACAAGTGTTTTTGCTGTGGGAGCAATATCCGTTGTATCACTGAGCGTTACTGCTTGAGTCGTGTACAAGATATCAAGACTTTGCCGAGCTTGGGCTAACTCGTCAAGAGTGGGTTCTCCGTGTCCCTGCAAAAAGCCAATGATCGGTTTTTCTTTTACGGACAATTTTTTGATAGCCGTTGATAACGCATATTCCATGGCTGCCCCCGGCTGAATGAAGGGAATCACTTCTTGACCGGAACCCAGTAAAACCAAAGCACCCATAAATGCTTTTTGCTGTTTTACTTGATCCTTCTCTCGCACGTTGATCATCACAGTGCGAATGCCATTTTTGTTCGCCTCCTGTTCGATGGATTCTTTTTCGCTTGGATTAATGAACTCATACACCACTTTTCCATCTGATCGATTCGAATACTCGATTAGCATTTCCTGAAAATCCTGACGCGTTTTAGCTACATCGGGTGGAAGGTTTTGAGAGAAGTAGGCTTTTACTGTGACAGGATCTTCCAGGTCATCGATGATTTCGCTGGTTGCTTCACTGAGTGTGTACTCACCATCTTCAGTAAAATCAAAACGCAAATGAAATTCATTGCTTACAAAATTGATGGCAACGATGATGAGTAGCAGTAGTCCTAGGCTGGTATATAATTTCTTGTGCATAATAGTTCAACTTAAGAAAAGTTTCTTTTAGTGAGCGATGACTCGGACAGGAGCAACCCCACACATACAATTGAAATAAAATAGATCAAATCACGCGTATCGACTACTCCTCTGGAGATACTCTCAAAATGAGTAGACAAACTAAGCTGATTAAAAATCTCGCCAACAATACCCTGTACATTACCGGCTAACACGCCAAATATGATGTGAAAGAAAAGACCAATGAATAAAGAAGTAAGAAACGCTACAATTTGATTATTGGTAATACTGCTCGCATACAACCCAATGCTCACATAACTGGCACTAATCAGCAGCAGACCTAGATACCCGCAGATTACCTCGCCTTGGTCGAGATTACCAATATTTGCCAACGTGATTACATAGGGAAGGGTAAACAGTAGTGCAACAACAACCAATAGTAAGGCGGCCAAAAATTTACCAATTACTACTTGCCGGTCGGTAACTGCCTTGGTCAATAACAATTCAATAGTACCTGTCTTTCTTTCTTCAGCCAGCAAACGCATAGTGAGCGCTGGAATAAAAAAGAAGAGCGACCAATAGGCAATATTGAAAAATCCACGCAACGTAGTCTGCCCGACTAAAAAGATATCGTTGCCATACATCCATGTAAAGAACCCGCTGAACCCAAGGAAAAGCGTCAATAAAATATAGGCGATCAAGGAATCAAAAAATGATCCCAGTTCTTTGTTTGCAATAATCCAAATCGTCCTCATCTCAATTCATCGTTAAGTTTCTGAATACATCTTCTAATCGGGTTTCCAGCGGAATCATTTCGGTGATCACCCAATTTTTTTCAGCACAAAGTTTAAATACCGCTCGGGTAGATGACAGTCCCGATTTACTTTGAATTTCAAATCGATTCATAGCAACATCGGTGAGTTCAACTTTTGCCACATTGGTTAACTGTTGCAGTGATTTTTGAATTTCTGCTGCCGGTGCATCTTCAATTCGAACTTTTATCAACTCCGTTCCAGTAGCCTGCTTGCGTAAAGTTTCAGAAGTGCCATCGGCCACAATTCTTCCTTTGTTAATAATAAGTATTCGGTCGCAGGTAGCTTCCACTTCTGGTAGGATATGAGTGCTCAGGATTACCGTTTTCTCTTTTCCAATTTCACGTATCAGTTTTCGGATTTCCACAATTTGATTGGGGTCGAGGCCGGTAGTGGGCTCATCTAAAACCAAAATTTCGGGATCGTGAATGAGTGCTTGTGCCAGACCTACTCGTTGACGATATCCTTTCGATAACTCACCAATTTTTTTATGTTTTTCAGCATTGAGGCCGCAGACGCTCACCATTTTGCGGATACGTTCGTTGATCAGACCTTTCTCGACCCCCTGCAAGGCAGCGCAGAAACCAAGGTATTCAATCACAGGCATGTCCAGGTAGAGTGGATTGTTTTCTTGCAGATAGCCAATGTGACGTTTGATTTCGTCCCCTGACTCCTGCAACTTTTTTCCACCTATGAAGATAGTTCCATCACCGACTGAGAGATAGCCCGTGATCATTTTCATGGTAGTGCTTTTGCCAGCTCCATTCGGCCCTAGAAAGCCCAGGATTTCTCCGGCTTTCACCTCAAACGATATGTTATCTACGGCACGCTGCGAACCATACCGCTTAGAGAGGTTTTCAATTTTAATGTCCATACAATTTTTTAATTGGAGATTGACAGATTATTCAATCCCATTTCGAGGTGCAAAAATATATTTTTGTTGAAAAAAGAAAAGAAGAAAA
>JABFSY010000520.1 GCA_013140395.1 Cyclobacteriaceae bacterium | reverse complement strand
GCTCTGACGATTTCCGGAATTAGAGTCTACTTTATGATAGATGATTATCGAATGAGAAAAAAGCAAAACAAGCAAGACAACGAAAGCCAAATCAAAGCGTAAATTCAGCGCCCTATCAAGGCCATTTCCGACAGTGGCAAACATAACACATCTGAAAAAAGAAATGTTATCTTGCGCTAGCACATGCTACAGGACTACCTTAAAAAAATAGCCGATACCACCGCACAGGGCGATGCCCGCGAAGAAAGCTATTACTCAAACCTATCTTCGTTTGTTGAAAGTTTTGCTGAAAGCATTGGCCGTAAGAAAATACAAATCACAACGCTGCCAAAGAAAACCGAAGCGGGTAACCCCGACTTTCGAATTTGGGATGGCCAACAAAGCATTGTAGGCTACATAGAAGCAAAAAAACCAGGCGAGAATTTAGATGTCATCGAAAACTCCGAACAGCTTAAACGCTACAGAGGTGTATTTCCTAATCTTATCTTAACCGATTTCTACGAATTTAGGCTTTATAGAAATGGCCAGCTTGTCGACAAAGTTTCCATCGGCCGACCTTTCATTGCCAAACGATTAAAAACAGTTCCTCCCGTTGAAAACGAAGAGAAGTTTCTTGCTCTCCTTAACAAATACTTTTCCTTTACCCTACCCAAAGTCTTCACTGCCGAATCACTCGCCAGCGAGTTGGCCAAGCGTACTCGCTTTTTGCGCGATGAGGTAGTAACTATCGAACTGGAAGAAGAACAAAAAGGCAAAGGGCCGCTCTATGGATTTTATACCGCCTTTAAAAGATATTTGATTGCTGATTTAAAGGAAGATGGCTTTGCCGACATCTATAGCCAAACGATTACCTATGGTTTGTTTGCTGCTCGTACCCGTGCGAATGGGAAATTCAATCGAAAATTAGCTTTTGAATTGATCCCTCAAACCATTGGCATTTTGCGCGATGTGTTTCAATTCATCTCGCTTGGCAAAAAATTGCCGATTGCTATGGAAGTGATTATCGATGACATTGCCGAAGTTTTGCAAGCGGCTGATGTAAGCAGCATTTTGCACGAGTACTATAGAAAAGGCAAGGGCGAAGACCCCATTGTTCACTTCTACGAAACATTTCTAAACATTTACGACCCTGCTACACGCGAGAAACGCGGAGTTTACTACACGCCCGAACCAGTAGTAAAATACATTGTTCGTGCCATCCACGATTTGCTGAAAACTCATTTTGATTTGCAAGATGGGCTGGCCAGCAAAGAAGTAACCTTGCTCGACCCCGCTGGCGGAACTCTTACTTTCCCAGCCGAAGCCATCAAACTGGCCGTGAAAGAATTTACCGAAAAATATGGCGAAGGTGGTCTCAACCAGTTTTTTCAGAACCACATCCTCAAACACTACTTTGCTTTTGAATTGATGATGGCACCCTATGCCATTGGGCATATTAAGATTGCCTTTTTGCTGGAAGAGTTGGGTTACAAAATGAAGGACGATGACCGCTTCAATTTGTTTCTCACCAATACACTAGATATGGAAGATTTAGCCCAGACCGAAATACCGGGCTTGGAAAGTTTGAGTGACGAAAGCCATAAAGCTGGAAAAGTAAAACGGCACGACCCGATTTTGGTGATATTGGGAAATCCACCTTACAGCGGAATATCAGCCAATATTAATAAATGGACGGAGGAGTTATTAAAAACAAATATTGACGGTGCGCAGAGCTACTATGAGTTAGACGGGAAACCTTTAGGCGAAAAAAAGGTTTGGTTGCAAAATGACTACGTGAAATTCCTAAGATTCTCTCAATGGAAAATTCATAAAGCAGGCCAAGGAATTGTTGGAATGATAACAGACAATAGTTATTTGGATAATCCTACTTTCCGAGGCATGCGCCAGAGTTTAATGAAGACATTCAATGAAATTTACATCATTGACTTACATGGAAACAGTAATAAAAAAGAAACCACTCCTGAAGGTGGAAAGGACGAAAGTGTTTTTGATATTAGGCAAGGAACATCCATTGCAATTTTTGTAAAAACAAAAGAAGCTAAGGGTTGCAAAATTGTCCACAAAGACATTTTTGGTGAACGTAGAGTAAAATATGATTGGCTTCAAAAAAAGGAGTTCAGGAAAAAGGATTATGAACCCCTAAAACCTGAAGCTCCCTGGTACTTTTTTATAAATCGTGACACCAAAGCTATTGAACACTACAATGGCTGGTCTAAAATAAATGACATTTTCCCTATCAATAACGTTGGAATAGTTACTGCTCGTGATCATTTCGCCATTGATTTTGATTTAAAGCAACTTGAGGCCAGAATAAGACAATTTAGAGACCCAAGGTTTGATGATTTATTCATTAAGGAAGCCTACACACTTAAGGATACGACAACGTTCAAGATTAGTAAGTTTAGAAAAGAACTTGCTCTTGAGAAAAATTGGGCTGAGTGGTTTCAAGAAATAACATTTAGACCTTTTGATAATAGATTTGTCTACTATTCAAAATGGGTAATTGAAAGACCAATAACTGAATTAATGCAGCACATGCTTAAATCAAATATTGGAATAATTGTTCCTCGTCAGTTCAAAGAAAAATCGGGTGCATTTGTAACAGAAAATGTAATTGGTCATAAGACCGTAAGTGCTTACGACATTAACTCACTATTCCCCCTCTATCTCTACAAACCCACCGAACAAAAACGCAAGACTCAAACCATGATGCTCTTTGAGCCAGAAGAGAGCTATGGTAAAGATGGTCGCAAGCCCAACATTAGCAAAGAGGTGTTAGAGAAGTTGGAGAAGGCATACAAAAAGAAGTTTACGCCCGAGAACCTGCTTCACTATGTCTATGCCATTTTATACAGCAATATTTACCGCGAGAAGTATGCGGAGTTTTTAAAGATTGATTTTCCACGCATACCATTTACATCGGATTTCAAATTGTTTTTGCAACTGGCAGAGTTAGGCGAGCAACTTACCGAACTGCATTTGCTGAAAAGCAAAGCATTGAACAAACCGATTGCCAAATACAAAGGCAAAGGAGATGATCGCATAGAAAAACCCAAGTTTGATGAAGAAAGGCAAATGGTATTCATCAACGAGAAGAATTATTTTGAGGGTGTTTCCCCAGAGGTGTGGAACTACCACATAGGAGGCTACCAAGTAATGGAAAAATACTTGAAAGACCGTAAAGGCCGCCTGATAGAAGACCCTGGTCACTATTGCAAAATGGCAACGGCCTTACAGGAAACAATTGAGCTTCAAGCCAAAATAGATTCATTTTTTATCAAAGTTGAAAAAACTGTATTACCTTAAACCGCTATGGAAAGTCCGCAACCAAAAACCAAAAGCCGCCTCACCCTCTACATCATCATTGCCTTAGTGATTGGTATTGGCCTGGGTTTCTTATTGAATAAAAACTATGTAGCGGACGAGAATAAAAAGTTGGAATCCCTTGAGGTCAGCTTTCAACAAGTGCAGCACCAACTGTCGCAATCAAAAGATAGCATTGCTAATGTAAAACTAGAGCAACAAAAAAAATCAATTATAAAAGAACGCAACGCAGTGATCTCTGCCCGAGATAAAAAAGTCGAGCCGTTTTCTATTCTGGCAGATGTTTTCCTGCGCTTAATTAAAATGATTGTTGCACCCCTTGTGTTTACAACCCTGGTAGTGGGTGTGGCCAAATTAGGAGATATCAATTCTGTTGGCCGTATTGGCGGCAAAACTCTTTTATGGTTTATTGGCGCATCGCTGACGAGTCTGTTACTCGGGATGATCTTGGTAAACATTTTCAAACCAGGTATCGCTATGAATTTACCGTTGCCCGATGCCGGTACCGATATAGGACTCGCTCACAACAGTCTTTCATTGAAGGATTTCTTGTATCACGTTTTCCCTGCGAGTGTGATTGATGCGATGGCCAAAAATGAAATTCTCCAAATCGTGGTGTTCTCTCTTTTCTTTGGTGTCGCGACTGCCGCTATTGGCGAACAAGGAAAAATCGTAATCAAAGCAATGGATGCGATCGCTCATGTCATTCTTAAAGTAACGGGATACGTGATGAATTTCGCACCCGTGGCCGTCTTTGGAGCAATGACGGCTATTATAGCAAAACAAGGGCTGGGAATTTTGAAAACGTATTCCATCTTCATTACTGAATTTTATGGTGGACTGTTAGTATTGTGGATTGTACTAGCGCTTGCCGGATCGCTAATCATTGGCAAAAGAGTTATCGCATTATTGCGAAAAATGAAAGAGCCAATTTTGCTGGCATTTAGCACAAGCAGTAGCGAAGCTGCTTTTCCAAAAACAATGGAGCTGTTGCAAAAATTTGGCTGCAAAGACAAAATCGTGAGTTTCGTATTGCCACTAGGTTACTCGTTTAACTTAGACGGCAGCATGATGTATATGACATTCGCTTCGCTTTTTATCGCCCAATCGTACGGAATTGATTTACCGTTTTCGACTCAAATCAGCATGTTGTTGGTTTTGATGCTTACCAGCAAGGGCATCGCGGGTGTGCCGCGCGCATCGCTGGTGGTGATTGCCGGCACATTAGCCACCTTTAACATTCCGGAAGCGGGCCTCGCGTTGCTTTTGGGTATAGACCCGCTCCTTGATATGGGCCGCAGTGCAACGAACGTTGTAGGGAATAGTATCGCTACGGCCGTGGTGAGTAAGTGGGAGAATTCGCTTGGTGAGACCGACAACTCAATATGAGTAACGGACTATCAAACTGATTCAAAAGTTAGGAGCGACTCCCGATAGGATCTCTTAAGTTATCAATACCCAGGGAAAGTGGCTTGGCTATAGGTGCTAACTGCCTTTCCACTCTCAGTACCTATAAAGTTACACACGCCTGCCAGCTTCATCAGAAGAGTTAATCGTATTAAATTTTTGCTTTATTTGCAGCCCTAATTTCAAAAGAAAAACATGAAGAAACTTAGTTTATCCGTTGTGCTGATGCTCGTTAGT
>JABFSY010000114.1 GCA_013140395.1 Cyclobacteriaceae bacterium | reverse complement strand
CAATACTAAAAGTAAAAACGATGTTTTACGAAATTCAGAACTATTCATTCAGCTAATTTACGTGCCCCGATAATGATTATCAACTAAGTTAAATGCTGGTTTGCTCCATTGCCGTTTTACGTCTATTTTTAACCTTTCTTTCGATGCCAAAATAGCAAAGGGGCTGTTAGCTCAGCTGGTTTAGAGCACTACCTCGACAAGGTAGGGGTCACTGGTTCGAATCCAGTACAGCCCACTTCTTTACGTTTTGGATTGATCTCAGTTAAGAAAACATCTTTTCACGTAATCTTCAAATACAAGTACCCCGGTTATTGCGTTATTGGGGTAGCTTTAGCATCAAAATTCATTTTTCATCTGATTATGCGGTTGTGGCGGTTGGTGTTTCTTGTTGTTTTTCCAATGGTGACGAATGCGCAAACGTACAACCTTACGGGATTTGTAAATGACAGCACCGGGGTAGCGCTATCTTCCGCGCACATTCAAGTATGGGCACCCAAAAAGAAAACGGTTGCGTCTGGGCAGCAAGGGGATTTTGTCTTTACAGTAATTCCAGGCGAAGTACGTGTTGAAATCTCCTACACCGGATTCAAAAAATTGTCACGTTCTTTTTTTGTCAAGTCAGATACTACCGTCTTTTTTCAACTGGAAAGCAAGGAAGAACAACTAAGTGAAGTCGTCATATCTGCTGACCGCACATTCCAATCCGATCAATTCGAAACCACTCGCATGAGCACTAACACGCTCAGCGGAAAAGAAATCAGTAGCATCCCCGTGTTAGGCGGTGAGGCTGATTTAATCAAAACATTGCAATTGATGCCGGGCGTTACGAAAGGTGCCGATGGCACGACCGATTTATTTGTGCGCGGTGGGGCTGCCGATCAAAATTTAGTTTTGCTCGATGGCGCTCCGGTTTATAATACCGGCCACTTGTTTGGCTTTCTTTCCGTTTTCAACCCCGACATTTTAGATAAAGTAGAATCGATCAATGGCGCCTTTCCCTCAGAGTACGGAGGTAGATTGTCCTCGATCTTAGATGTGAGTTCGAAAAACAGCTTCCCAACCAAAACAAAAGTTAAGGGTAACATCGGGTTGCTCGCCACCCGATTGATGATCGAACAACCGCTCGTAAAAGATAAACTTTCCGTTTGGGCGGCCGGAAGAAGGACGTATGTCGATCAAGTGGTAAGAGCAGTCGGCCAAGAGTTACCTTACTATTTCTACGATTTCAATGCTAAAATTATGTATCGTCCGCGTGCCAATAGTCGGTTGGAAATTACCTTCTATGAGGGCAATGATGTCTTGAGTTTCGCCAGTCTTTCGCGTGCGTCTTTACGCAACCGTAATATTTCCAATGAATTTGTTTTAGGAAATTCTTCACAGACACTTCGCTGGGATCGCACCTACCGAAATTTCAGTTCTTCGTTTTCTTTGTATCGCACAGCTTTCCGGTATTCCATCCAAAACACCTACCTGGAAAATAAATTATCCGTCAATTCCAGCATCGTTGATATCGGGGGCAAGTGGGTGCTAGCTTCTGACTCTGTCAAGAAGAACATTTCATTTAAAACAGGTATCGAACTCATTCAACATCAGGTAGCGCCTAATCGAATCAATACCAGTGGTGAAATTTCAGAATTGCTCAAGACAAGTGCCACCACTCCGCAGACTTCTTACGAGACTAGCGCCTTCCTTCAAGCGGATGGGAAGCTTCTTGCTAAATTGCGTTACAGTGCAGGCTTGCGAATTTCATCTGCCTACGTAGACCAAACTTTTTACTACAATCCGGAGCCGAGAATTTCTTTTAGGTATACGCTAGATTCCACAACCGCACTTAAGTTTAGTTATTCACGCATGGCTCAATACCTGCATCGGGTGTCTAGCGCAGCCGTTGCGTTTCCAACCGATATTTGGTATCCGGTAACAAGAAATGTAAAACCACAAACAGCAGACCAAATTGCATTGGGAATTCAACGAACATTGCCTCGTCAAAATTTGTATGTCAGTGTGGAGGGTTATTACAAATGGATGAATCAGCTCATCGGCTATCGCGAAGGCGCGAGCCTTTTGTTAAATGTAAATTTTGAAAGTCAACTGGTGCAAGGGCAAGGGCGGGGATATGGATTGGAATTTCTCCTAAAGAAAGAAGCCGGAAAACTAACCGGGTGGATCAGTTATACATGGTCGAAGGCTGAACGGCAATACGATGCGGTTAACAATGGCCAATGGTTTTTAGCCCGGTATGACAGGAGGCACAATGCAGCCTTAGTCATGAACTATCAGCTTTCCAGAAAATGGTCTGTCTCAACCGTATTCGAATTTATTTCGGGCTCACAATTCACTCCCATTATCGGTCAATATGCTGTGCCCTCGCCCACGTTGGTCGGTGTTGACTTGATTCCGGTGTATGCCCCCATCAATTCAGTAAAATTGGCGGACACTCATCGATTAGATCTGGGAATAAAATTTCGTCCTCGTCCCGATAAGAAATTTCAGGGCGAATGGTTTGCCGGAGTGTACAATGTATACAATCGAGCAGCACCGATTGGTGTTTTTATTATGGCAAATGGTGATGGCTCATTTCGTTATGAGCAGCCCGGACTTTTTGGATTATTGCCGTTTGTGAGTTACGGATTTAAATTTTAAGAGAATGGAAAAGCTGTTTCGATTTTTTGTCTTTGCGTTGATGGGTGGTTTTCTGAGCAGTTGCATCCCCGATCCATTGGTGGTGGACGAGATCGCGCAATTAAAACCCAAAATTGTTGTCTCCACTCAAATTGTTCCGGGCGGAGCGTTGGTCGTATTGATTACACGCAGTGTCGGGGCGTTGGATGCGGGTAGAGGCTCCGATCCGCAAGAACTAATTGCACAAATTGCCTTAGACAGTGCTACGGTTTGGCTGTCTCGGGAAGGCCGAATTGACTCACTGCCTAATTTGGGAAATGGGCTTTATGGAAACATCAATCTTGATCTTGAAGCAAATCGCGACTATACGTTGACCGTGAAGACAAAAGAATTAGGAGTTGTTTCAGCAACAGCGAAACTAAAACCACAAGTTCCGTTTGAAACTGTTCAAGCCAAGCTGTATACTTCCATCTACGACTCAGCCGCCTTAGTCAATTATAGCTTGCAAGATCCTGTCGGGCCGAATTGGTACATGATCAACGTGCAGAAGTATTCGCAAAAAAATGAGATAACTTCCTACTTAAACCCGAGACTTTACACACGTCTTGTCAGAGACAGTGTCAACGATGGAAATATTATTCAAGAAGAGTTCAGGGTACTGTTTCGGAAATTTTCTGCAGGCGACACGGTCGCTGTCTTCCTATCCAATATTAGCGAAGAATATTATGGATTTCTAAAACTGCGCAACGACAGGCGCTACAACTTCAGCGCCTTTGCCTCTGAGCCACTTAATTTCAATAGTAATGTGAAGGGTGGTCTGGGCTATTTCAATTTACACTTGCCTGATGCCCGAATTTTTGTGTTAGAATAGAAGTCAACATCGTTCTTTTTCTAGCGGGCTGTTTCAGCAACTTAACTGTATTATCGGCCTGTCGTACCTAAAAGCTTAAAATTCAGGATTACCCTTTTGTATATTGGTGGATAAAACTAAAAATTTGTTCCCTATGAAATTGCTTATCGTTTGGATGGCTTCCCTTTGTTTTGTCTTTGAGCTTTGGGCACAAACGTTTCCCAGCAATTTTACACGTGAGCAGGTAGGTGGTACCATTGCCAATCCAACTGTCATGGCTTTTGCACCAGATGGGAGAATTTTTGTTGCTCAGCAATCTGGCGCGTTACTGGTAATTAAAATGGTACGCAGCTCGCGACTCCTTTTGTTACACTCACAGTAAATTCTTCAGGCGAGCGCGGTTTGATAGGTATCGCCCTTGATCCGGATTTTGCAACCAATAATTTCATATACCTCTACTATACAGTCAATACTGCTCCGCTAAAAAATCGCATTAGCCGGTTTACTGCCGATGGTGATGTGGCTATGGCGGGAAGCGAACAATTTGTTTTGGAATTAGACAATTTAAGTACGGCTACCAACCATAATGGTGGTTCGCTTGCATTTGGCATAGATGGTAAATTGTATGTGGCTGTTGGCGACAACGCGAACACTTCATTTCCTCAAAACCTTGATACCTATCATGGAAAAATATTGCGGATCAACAAAGACGGAACCGCACCGACCGACAATCCATTTTTCAGTACCACCACATCCGAACAACGAAAAAGAATTTGGGCATACGGTCTTCGCAATCCATACACTTTTTCAATTCAACCCGGTACCGGAAAAATACTCGTCAATGATGTCGGACAAAACGCCTGGGAAGAAATCAATGATGCTTCGGTGGGCGGACGAAATTTTGGGTGGCCAACCACCGAAGGCCCAACGACCAATCCATCGTTTACTTCACCACTCTACGCCTATAATCACAGCACCGGAACACCTACAGGTTGCGCCATTACAGGAGGAACCTATTTTAGTCCAGCGAATACCAATTACCCACCGACTTATCTGGGAAAATTTTTCTTTCAAGATTATTGTAACAATTGGATTTATTTTATTGACCCAACTGCTACTTCACCATTTGCAACTCTATTTGGATCAAACGTAGGAGGCACATCGTTGAGCATCATGACGGGTAGCGATGGTAACTTGTACTATTTAAGCCGAGCCGCGCAGCGCTTATATCGGATTAAATACACACCGCCAACAATAGCGCCTTCCATCGTTCAGCAACCAACTTCATTGTCTGTGTCAGTTGGGCAATCGGCCACTTTTTCTGTGACCGCCTCTGGCACGCCATCTCCTAGTTATCAATGGCAAAAAAATGGAGGAGATATCAGCAATGCTATTCAGTCCACTTACACGATTTCATCCGCGCAACTTTCTGATGCGGGTAACTACCAAGTGATTGTTTCGAACACAGCGGGCAGCACTACAAGCTCTTCGGTTTCCCTTACAG
>JABFSY010000037.1 GCA_013140395.1 Cyclobacteriaceae bacterium | reverse complement strand
GGCAAAAAATCAGGATAAGTTGATTACGCTCGGAATCAAGCCTTCCAGACCTGAAACCGGCTACGGCTACATCCAATACATCGAAAACAAAAGCACTTTAAAAAAGGTAAAAACTTTTACCGAGAAGCCAGAGTTAGCCTTGGCAAACAAGTTTTTGGAAAGTGGTGATTTCGTCTGGAATGCGGGCATTTTTATTTGGGGTGTGCAGGCTATTCATCACGCCTTTGCTAAGTACTTACCTGAAATGACTGAGATATTTGACGAGGCGGCACCCAGTATTTCCACGAGCGATGAAAAGGAGGCGATACAAACGGCTTACTCGCAGACCAAGAATATTTCCATTGACTATGGCATCATGGAAAAAGCTGACAACGTTTACGTTTGGCTAAGTTCTTTTGCGTGGTCTGACTTAGGTTCATGGGGATCTCTGTATGAATATTCAGCTAAAGACTCCAACAACAATGTAATTGGCGTGGATGCACTCACCTACGAGACACGTAATTCCATTATTAAAGGCGATGCGAATAAATTGGTAGTTACTCAAGGACTCAACGGCTACTTGGTGGGCGCTTTTGGGAATGTGGTTATCGTATGCGAAAAAGATAAGGAAGACCTTTTTCGAAAATTTGTGAATGACTTGAAGAGCAAACCAAACAGTAGTGATTACTTGTAATCTCTCTGTCTGATCTTTTCGTAAACAACAATTCCTGCGGCAACGGATACGTTTAGCGATTCTATGCTTCCCATCAATGGGATTTTAGCGAGGTGATCAGCATCCTTTAACATCTGCGGTGAAATACCATCTTCCTCTGATCCAAGTATGATGGCGATAGGTGTATTCAAATCAATCTGATAGATCGTGTTAGTGGCCTTCTCCGTACAGGCGATAATTTGAATGCCATTGTCTTTCAACAACTGAAATGTTTTTTTCATGTCTTTCACTCGGCAAACCGGCAAATGGTTGAGTGCTCCGGCAGATGTCTTCATCGCATCGCCCGTAATAGGTGCATTCCCTTTATCGGCAATGATCATCGCATCCACTTGTGCGCACTCCGCGGTACGCGCCAACGCTCCAAAATTTCGAACATCCGTGACTCTATCAACAATCAAAAAAAACGGTTCACGCCCTTCGCTGTAACATTTATCAATAATGTTTTCAAGTGGAACATATTGCACCGCAGACAAAACACAAACTACTCCTTGATGATTTTTATTGGAGAGTCGGTCTAATTTGACTTGAGGAATAAATGAATAGGGAGCTTTATGAGTAGCCGCTGTATTGATTAGTTCCTTTATCAAATCGTTGTTCAACCCCGACTGAATATAAATCTTTTCAATCTCGCGCCCAGCCTTGATTGCCTCAATCACGGCACGAGTTCCAAAAATTGTTTCTGCTTTTTCCATGTAAATAAAAAAGAATATAGGAGTTAGAATTTAGGAGTCAGAATCTTAGCCTACCGACTACAGATTACCGAAAACCACAACAGATCACTACCACAATTTTGCAGGATATACGCCACTTTCTACTAGTTGCTTAATTTTGCCTGATACCTCCTCTTTGTCTTCTTTGTAGGTCACTCCGAACCAGGTTTTGCCACCACCAAGGATATGCACCTTGCCCAGATTCTGCCTGATGATTTCATTTGTCAATAGTGCAATGTAAAATTCTGCTGTGGGGTTCTCTTTGTTTTTCTCTGCAAATTCATGAAACATCTTTTCAGCGACATCAAAAACGCCCGGCTGAAAGCCCCAGCAATTCATAGAAACGGGATACAACGGATCTAATTCGCGATCACCTGTTTCCTCTTTAGAAATAATTTTTCCTTGCCCGTCTGGCAGGCTGGCGTTTTCCTTAACAATTTTAGTAAGCTCGCTCAGCTTCTTCAAAAATCCTTGCGCATCTCGTTCTTCTGCTACTCCGCGCGACACACTGCCATGTTCTGACAACACATTTTTTAATGTGTATCCTACCATTGCGTGATGGTCCGGTGCAGCCGTATCAAAAAAAGCAGCCAATGATTCGAACGCCTCTTTACCATAAAAATCATCGGCATTGATCACGGCAAACGGCTCGTTGATAACGTCTTTGCCACAAAGCATGGCGTGCGTGGTACCCCATGGTTTTTTACGGTTCACTATTCCATAATCTTTGGGCACAAATCGATCCAGCGATTGAACCTCAAAGAAAACTTCCACCTTCCCTTTTAGTTTGGGGAGAAATATCTCTTCTACTGTTGATTTAATCTCATCGCGCACGATGAACACCACTTTTGTAAAACCGGCTCGAATTGCATCATACAAAGAATAATCCATGATGGTTTCTCCACTGGGACCAAACCCATCAATTTGCTTTATTCCACCATACCGACTACCCATGCCCGCTGCCATAACCAACAAGCTTTTTGATTTTTTTACTGCCATATTAAACTATGATATATTGAAACCAGAAATAAATTGCCAACTTTCAAGCTTGCATAGCGAAAGAAGGATACGGGTTCAAAAATAAGGCTTTACCATCATACTTTTAGATTATGACTTCAAATAAGAATTATGTACTTTCCATCTCCATCATTGGCGTTCTCTTTTTCATTTTTGGTTTTGTAACGTGGTTGAATGGAACGCTCATCCCATTTTTAAAGCTGGCCTGCGATTTAAAGACTGATGCGGAAGCATTACTTGTCACTTTTGCTTTTTATATGGCTTATTTCTTTCTCGCCATCCCCTCCTCATTTATTCTGACTAAAACGGGTTTTAAAAAGGGGATGTCTCTTGGGTTAGCCGTCATGGCTGTGGGAGCTTTACTTTTTTTACCAGCAGCTATGCAGAGAAGTTTTTCACTTTTTCTTACTGGTCTGTTTGTTCAGGGTATGGGGTTGGCACTTTTGCAAACGGCCTCAAACCCATACATATCTGTTATTGGTCCAATAGAAAGTGCTGCCAAACGAATCAGCATTATGGGCATTTGCAATAAAGTGGCAGGCGCATTAAGCCCGTTGGTGTTGGGTGCCATTGTGTTACAAGACGCTACTGGCATAGAAGGTCAAATCAACGCTACTACCGACTTGGCAATTAAAACTGGTTTGCTTCAGGCCCTTTCAGAAAGAGTTATTGTTCCTTACACAATCATGGCAGCGGTGCTGATCGCATTGGCGGTGATGATTTGGCTTTCGCCTCTGCCCGAAATTGAGACAGATGGATCAACTACTACCGACAACCAAACCCAACATAAGAGTATATTCCAAATACCTTATCTAATGCTCGGCATTATATGTCTATTCCTTTACGTGGGCGTAGAAGTAATGGCGGGAGATGTCATCGGCACTTATGGAAAAGCAATTGGCATTGGCTTAGATGAAACAAAAGTGTTTACCTCTTACACACTTTGGTCGATGGTAGTTGGATATATCATTGGAATACTCACCATCCCGAAATACATCAAGCAACAAAATGCGTTGGCGTTATCTGCTATTGCTGGCATTGTGCTTAGCCTCGGAGTGTTTTTCACAACTGGCTATACATCCATTGTCTTCATTGCCTTGTTGGGGTTTGCCAATGCATTGATGTGGCCGGCCATTTTCCCGTTGGCAATAGAAAACCTTGGAAAGTTTACAAAACTTGGTTCAGCCTTGCTGGTGATGGGAATTTCTGGTGGAGCAGTGCTGCCACAACTCTATGCTCGCATCGTACCAACACTCGGCCCACCTTCCGCTTTTTTCTGGATTGTCGCACCCTGTTATGCTTATATCTTGTTCTACGCAACCAAGGGACATATGCTAGGAAAGCGGTAGTTGAAAAACCATGAAAGTCACTTTGTTTGTTTTGCTGATTTGCTTTTCAGATGTTCTTTGTCAAAACTATATCGCGAGCGACCTAACAGTAGAAAATTTATTTTCTGAAAATATCGAAGGCCCTTGCTTCAAAAATGGAATCTTGTATGTCGTCAACTACAAAACGAACGGAACCATTGGCGCAGTAAAGCACGATGGCACTACAGAGTTATTTGTAACGTTACCCGAGGGCAGTATCGCGAATGCAATCCAGTTTGATAAAAAAGGACATATGCTGCTCGCTGATTTCAAAGGGCATAACATTTTGAAAGTGGATATGAAATCAAAAACCGTTTCAGTTTTTGTTCATAACGAATCCTTCAATCAACCCAACGACATCTGCATTAATAAAAAAGGGCAACTCTTCGCCTCAGACCCCAATTGGAAGGAAGGAACGGGTAAACTATGGCGCATTGAAGTGGACGGACGTAGTGTGCTACTCAAAGAAAATATGGGCACCACCAATGGCATCGCGCTGAGTTCTTCCGAAAAAATTCTCTATGTGAACGAAAGTGCTCAACGAAAAATATGGATGTTTGATGTTGACGCCAAGGGCGAAGTAAGTAACCAAAAACTTTTTGCCTCTTTCGAAGATTTTGGTTTGGATGGAATGAAGTGTGACCGCAAGGGAAATCTATATGTCACTCGACATGGCAAAGGCACCGTAGTCATTTTTTCCCCGAAAGGCGAAATTTTACACGAAGTAAAAATGAGGGGGATGAAACCCAGTAATTTAAATTTTGGTGGGCCAGATGGGAGGACCGGCTATGTTACCATGCAGGATCGAAAATGCGTAGAGATTTTTAGAACTGCGACAGCCGGTAAAAAATAGACTTGGTCAAATACGTTAGCAGAATAGCTTACTCTAAAACCGCGCCCGTCCTCTTTTTTCGTTCGTTCTCCACAATAGCCACATTTTTGGAAACCAGATGAAGACTTTCCTTTGGCTGATTAGAAAATTTTATTTGTGTCTGTTGCTCGTTTTGGCTGCCGAGCTCAACTCTATACTTGTGTAACAAATTGGTTGTCCCCTTTTTCTCCTGATCGAAGGCGAGGTATACAAACGCATGATCCTCCTCTCTGAGTACGGCCGAATTGGGAACTGTTAACTGCGGAGTCAAGCTCGCCCGTTGCACAACTACGCATCGTACACT
>JABFSY010000122.1 GCA_013140395.1 Cyclobacteriaceae bacterium | reverse complement strand
GTCAATCACCACCTTATAAGTGCCGCCACTTCTTTCCTTTTTTTGGACTGGGGCTTCTTGCACCATCTTCATATCAAATCCACTGAGGATTTCACCCTGCTCGGTTTTTAATTTAAAGGTAGCTTTTAATGCCGCAGGGAAAGTTACATCAATATCACCGTTGAAGGTGGAGAACGACATGGGTGTCCCTTCTTTCACTTTGTTAAATGACACTTTTATTGCGCCATTGAAAGAAGTTGCCAACACTGACCCGGAAATGTTTTCAGCCGTGATGTCATCGTTGTGATTAGTAAGTTCAAGCTCGCCCGATACGTTCGATATCAGCATTACACCATCATTAAACGTACTTACATTCAAGTCAAAGTCCAAAGGCACCTCGATTTCGAGACTCAATTTCTGTGAAGATGAATTAGAACTAACCTTAACAACATTATCATTCTCTGTCACTTCCAAATCTAACGCGCTTCCTGATATCTTCTTCAATCCTGTTTTATTCTCTCCGGAATTGTTATTCGTTCTGGTATCTATACGACCTAAAGATTTCAATCTTTTATCATCATTTCCAGTGTCCTCATTATCGTCATCTTCATCCTCCGCCAGCGCTTTGTACTTCACCAAAACATCTTTGCGTGGGGAACCTTTAACGGTAATCGATCCATAGTTTAAGTGAGCTTTCAATTTCCCTCGTTTGTTAGGGTCAGAAAGGGGCACGACAAAGTCGCCAGCGTTTTGGGCGAAAGCGAATGAGGTGATTAAAAAAAGAAGGGTAGTTATTATTAATTGCTTTTTCATTTTTAACTGTTTTAAGTGTTAATGTTTAATGTGTTGAAGTGCTAACGCGTTGGTGTGATACATCAGAAGGCGGTAACTGAAAATTGGTAACCAGTTATTGCGATCTCTCTTTCAAATAAACATTGCCATTGAATGTCTCAAAATCCAGCAAAGCCCCACCGCTCCCAATCTTGAACCGGTTTCCACTCAAGGTGTATTTGATTCCTTTATCCCCACTTTCCTTTTCCACTTGTACAGGAAGTGATTCCAAATTGGGGGCATTAGTGAAAAACTCACCTTGGAAACTTTTGAAGTTCATGTTGGCTTTTAATCCGGTTTGAAACCATGCGTTGACATCACCATTGAGCGTGTAAAAGCGACAGGGTTTATCTGGGTTTTTAGCATACTCAATATCTACGTTGCCATTGATCGTAGTGGCAAAAGCTTCGCGGGAAATGTTTTTTAGTCTGATGTTTCCGTTGATATTTTCAACTTTTAATCCACCATTCACATTCTCTACTTCAATATCTCCATTATTAATCGTGCTAAGCACAAGGTTGACCGAGTTGGGAACTTTGATAGTGAAATCAAGCTTGTATTCATATTTGGTGTCGCAATCACTATCGCCTTCCCAATTATAACTCCACTTGTTACGTGTGCCAAAATTGCGAGGTCTCCAATCCTGCTTGCCAAATACGTTACAACCACCTTGCATGTAAAAGATCAGGGTATCGGCACGGTCAATTACACCTAATTGGATTTCCCTTTTGCCAGCCTCCAATCGTTGTTGGGTCTTAGCCGTGATCTTCTTCGACACTTCTACGATCACCTTGGTCCCCTCATAACCCATTACGTGAATGTCGCCATTAATGTTGGCTACTAATAGGGTATTGTCTGTTCCTGCCTTCTCAAACACAAATTCTTTATTGATTGTGTCAGTGAAAGTTTGGGCAGTTACTAAGTAGGCAAAAGCCGTCAGTAGAATACTAGCTATTATTGTTTTCATTTTTCCTGAGTTTAACTTTGTTGACTTTTACTTTGTTTGTCTTCTTGAGATTTCCGGCCAGAGAATGGCTCTGAGTTCACAAAGAATTTTTTAAATTAATACACTAATACTTTTTTCAATTTTACCTTTTACTTCTTTCGGTGTTTTATCATTTTTAAGAAGTTTCTTCAATTCGGTCACTGATTTCCTTTCTTGCAGCGTTACCATTAACTCAGCCAAAGCAACTTGTACCAACGGTGAATCTTGCACTGAAATAGATTTGATCAACTCTGCTCGCACCTCCCCATCCTTTGCATAGTTCATCAATACATCCAATGCAGCCAAGCGCACATTCACATTTTCATCGCCATTGAGTGTTTTGAAAAGAGCAGATGTTACTTTCTTGCTTACCTGGTTCATGTCCGATGAAAGACTCACGGCCTTTAATCTTTCAGTAGCCGATTCTTTCTCCAACATAGAAAGCATCATCATCTCTTTCAACTCGCCTACTTGTTGCGTCAACTGTTTTACCGATTTATCTTCAGCTGGACTTTTAAGAAAATAGCCACCCACAAATCCAGCCACAAGAAATGATGCAGCCATTGCTAGTCTTGGGAATATACTGCTCCACTCAAATTTTGGAAGAGATATGGTTTTAGAAACTTGGGTGTTCTTTTCTTGAGCTAGAGCCGAATAAAACTGATCATCCAATCGAATTGAAGGAGAGCCTGCATCGATAGAAAATATTTGCTCATCTAACTTTGCCAGATCACGCAATTGAGTAAATCCTATTTTTCCTGATTCGATCAATTGTTCAATGGCCTTCATATCTTCCTCGTCAGCTAAGCCTACATTGTATTTTTCTATCAACTCGTTTATCATTTTCTGTTCCATATCACATCCGTTTTTCCAATTGCCTATACACTTCTTTCAACTCTTGTAGCGCTCTAAAGACCTTCACTTTCACCGCCCCCTCTGTACAACCCAAAATCTCCCCGATCTCGTGGTACTTCTTCTCTTGGTATTTACTCAACAATAACACTTCGCGTTTGTCAATCGGCAGTCTATCCATGGCCATGGAGAGCATCTGGTGATCATCTGCCAGTAACATCTCGGTCGAGCGGTTCTCGTTATGGCCCAACTTATCTTGCCAATCTTCCAACTCCTCTTTTGCTTTTATTTTTTGGCCCCGGTGATGATCGTTGTTCACGTTGCGCGCAATCTGAAACATCCAGGCTCTAAAATCACCTTCTCCCCGAAAAAGATGTCTATACTTTAAAATACGCAAGAACGTGTTCTGGACTAAGTCTTCACTGAGTTCTTGCTCTCTGTTGAGACCATAAAAGAAGCCATACAACGGTTTCTTGTATCGCTCGAAAAGGAGGCCTAGTTTATCCAGGTCGCCTTCGCGCGCCATTACCATCAAAGAGTTATCAGAAATCGCTTCCAAATCGGGGGGTTAAAGATTTCACAGAGGGAAACTACGTGTTTTGACGATGGTTACAGAATTATAAATAATTTAATTTGATCATGCTTATCGCCTATATCAAGGCTAAAACACATTCTTTTGTGTACCAACACTTTTTGACGCGGATACGACATATTCACGGGTTGTCTCAAACCAAAAACAATTACGACTCGTATATTTGCCTACACCAAAAAGCATGATGAAAAACCCATCCTCATTACTAGTTACGCTATCTGTCTCTTTTGTTCTCTTTTCCTGCAATGCACAATCAAGCAAAAAGCAACAGGGCGATTTAAAAATGAACCTAACCCCGCCTACAGGCATGGCAGTAGCTGCTTTCGCTGAGGGATGCTTCTGGTGCTCGGAACATATTTTCGAAGCGGTAGAAGGTGTAGATGCAGCAATATCCGGCTACGCTGGCGGAACTACTTTGAATCCGACCTATGAATTAGTAAATACAGAAACAACCGGTCATGCAGAAACTGTACTGGTGTATTACGATCCCAAAAAAGTAAATTATGCTGAGTTATTGAATGTGTTTTTTACATCACAAGACCCAACCACGCCCGATCAACAAGGGCCCGATCGTGGGAATTCGTATCGCTCCATCATATTTTATAGCACACCAGAAGAAAAAGAATTAGCAGAGAAGGCCAAGGCAGCTTATGCCCCTAAATTCAAAAAACCAATTGTATCGGAGATAAAACCACTAACGGCTTTCTACAAGGCAGAAGACTATCATCAAGATTACATTGAGCACAACCCATATAGTCCCTACGTAATGGGTGTGTCCATTCCCAGATATGAACTATTCAAAAAAACGTACAAGGGAAAATTAAAGCGATAGGCATTCTTTCTACAATATCGTCTGAGTGGTGCTCATCGGTTTTATTGTGAATATTGGCGTCCGCTCCGAAGCAATTCGATTGCGTTCCGTTTGAAGCTCACGGGAAAGCTTGGCCTGTTTTTCAAGGGATTTCTTTTTGTACTCTTCTAGCTCGTGTGTTGAAAAATTCAATAAATCCTTTGTCTCTTTTGCCTCACTTGAAATCAGTCTTACCTTTGCCAAAAGACCTCCCAATAGTAAGAGCATTCCCAAAAGCACGATAAAGACTCCCGACACAAACAGTGTTTTACCAAATGAAAGTCCAAGGATAGAAATATGAGTGCTGTCATATTCCAACCCTTGCTGAGAAGTTCGCACCTTCTCGATTAGACTTCGTTCGTCTGAGAGGGATTTTTCCAATTGAGAAATGGATGCTCTTTGCGTTGCTAAGGCTCCCTTTAAACGGTTGACAGAATCCTGCGAAATTTTCCAAACACCATTTAAGACAATTTCCTTAATTACTTTATAATCTTGAAACGTCTGTGATGAGGTCTTCATCAACGCAAATCGATCTTGGAGGGTCATGGTGCTCGATTTGACTGAATCGGACTGACTGAATGCGGATGTGCCAAGTAATACCATAAAAACAATCAATCGATATTTCATAAATTCTCTTTGTACCCACGAAACTAGCTGTTCGTTAGGGATTTAACTGTGGGCAATAGCCCAGCAGCCAAAAAAAGCGATGGATTAATTCTTTGAGGTGTTGAAGCTCTAGGGAAAGGGAGAAGAAAATCTACATTGAAACCACTCTCCAGTTAAGAACAAGCTTTTTTAAGGTAAGTGGCTAAACAGAAAACTCAGCCAACCGCCAATTTTACCTTGACGGCATTGGGCCCTTTGTGTCCCATCTCTACTTCAAAAGTTACTTTATTGTTGTCTTTGATTGGATCTAGTA
>JABFSY010000515.1 GCA_013140395.1 Cyclobacteriaceae bacterium | reverse complement strand
TATTTACCAACCAAGTAAAATTGAGTAGCAATTTGTGGAATACTTCTTCTAGAAATTTTCGGTCACCTTTACCGCCCTGTAGCTTCTGATCAATTTTGTAGACACGCCAAGTAGCCCAACCATGTACCGGGGGATTCACGTCACCAAATGCCCACTCATAGGCTGGCAACTGGCCATTCGGGTGCATGTACCATTCTTTTGTTAGCAATAATAGTTGGTGCTTGGCAAATTCTGGATCTACCATTGCGAAGGGAATAGTATGAAAAGCCAAATCCCATGCGGCATACCAAGGGTACTCCCAGGCGTCAGGCATAGAAATAATATCCGCATTATTTAGGTGCGTCCATTCTTTGTTGCGTCCATTCTTTCTTTCAGGAGGGGGAGCAGGTTGAGTAGGATCACCTTTTAGCCACTTGGCTATATCGTAATAGAAAAATTGCTTGCTCCACATCATTCCGGCAATTGCTTGTCGTTGGATGTTTTTATCGTCTTTGTTTTTAATCTCTTGCTGTAAGTCACCAAAAAACTCATCTGCCTCTGCCAGTCGTTGTTTGAATAGTTTGTCAAACTCTACAAAAGGCTCATTCAAGAATTTTGGTGCGAGACGTAAGCGAATAGTTTCCGATTTGCCCGAAGGAATAGTTAAGTCAAAATTAAATGCTGCCTTTGTTCCTTTGGGAATTCGTTGGATGGAATCCAACTGGTGAATCACATAATTATTAATGCCATCTTTAAATACTCCAGGCTGATCGTATCCATAGAGTTTACCAGTATTGGTTTCGTTTTCACAAAAGAGTACCGGCACTTTTGCGTCAGCAAACAGATAGAAATTTCCTAAATCACGGTGGCTGATTTTTATATCATTTTCGTCATCACGATACATTTCAGGTTTGTAATCATCTTCTCCCCAAGCCCATGTATTCCGAAACCAAATTTGAGGAAGAATGTTTACGCTTGCTGCTTCGGGACCACGATTATGCACTGTGATTGTAACTAACAAATCGTTATCATCTGCTTTGGCGTATTCAATGAACACGTCAAAGTATCGATCTTCATTAAAAATACCGGTATCAATCAATTCAAATTCCGGATCTAGCTTGCCTCTCCTTTTATTTTCGTCTACCAGCCATCCATAAGGGAATTCATTTTGTGGATACTTGTACAGCATCTTCATATACGAGTGTGTAGGCGTACTATCCAGATAATAGTAATGATCTTTACAATCCTCAGCATGATTTCCCTCATTACCTGTCAGGCCGAAAATACGTTCTTTAAGAATGGGGTCCTTTTTATTCCACAACGCGACAGAAAAATTTAACAACTGCTTGTCATCGCTATATCCACCAATGCCTTCTTCGCCCCAGCGATATGCCTTGCTTCGGGCAGCCTCGTGTGAAACAAACTCCCATGCGTTGCCATACGGACTATAGTCCTCTCGTACCGTCCCCCATTGTCGCTCAGTAAGATATGGGCCCCACTTACGCCAATTTTTTACTTTGTTGCGATCCTCGATGAGTCGTTGTTTTTCGGCAGTCATAAATTTGTTAATTTGGCAATTTGAAAATTAGCAGCTGATCGTTTTTACCTAACCCTGAATATTTCTTAACAACAATGAATAGTCACTATCAAATTTTCAAACTATTTCATTGTCAAATTATCCATTGTCTTCAAACCCAGGATAGAGCAACATTCCTCCATCCACGAATAAAGTAATACCATTCACATATTCAGAATCATCGGACGAGAGCCACACAGCCGCACCACCGATATCTTCGGCTTCTCCAATTCTTTTTGCTGGAATCAATTTCAGTAAGCCGGTATACGCTTCTGGCGTTTGCCATGCTGCATGATTGATAGGCGTGCGAATGGCACCAGGTCCAATGCTGTTCACACGGATTTTCATAGGGGCATATTCTTGTGCGATGGTTTTCATCAACATCATCACTCCACCTTTGGAGGCGGAATAATTGGCGTGGCCTGCCCAAGGAATCACTTCGTGAACGGAACTCATGCAAATAATTTTTCCCGCTGATTTGGATTTATCTGGAACAATCCCTCTCCGCAAAAATTCTTTGATGGCTTCGCGTGCACACAGGAATTGCCCCGTAAGGTTGATGCCCAATACACGGTTCCATTGTGCCACTGTCATCTCATGAAATTTCGAATCTTGCTGTAGTCCTGCGTTGTTCACCAAAATATCTACCGTGCCAAAGTGTTGAATGGTTTGCTGAAACATGTCGACCACTTCCTGTTCATTGCTTACATCGGCTTTGAAGGCAAAGGCATCCCCACCCTTTTGTTTTATTTCATTTACTACCAGCTCGGCCTTATCTGGGTTGCTGGAATAGTTAATCACCACGGCTGCTCCTTCGGCTGCAAGCGCTTTGGCTACACCCGCACCAATGCCGGAACTTGCCCCAGTCACTAACGCAATTTGTCCTTCTAGTTTTCTTTTCATTTTTTTAAACGGTTTTTAGTTAGATTTCTTGGGAATTGTAAAAGTGATCATTTAAGGCAGTATTGCTTGTCATTTATGTTACTAAATCAATACATTTTATCTTCAATTTGGTAAATATTCCATGTCAGGGTCATAAAAATTATGGCTATCAACAACAATGTCGCAGTCACGACTTTATGCATAATTTCATTCTTACTATTTGTGATCACGATGAAAAGCAATACTGACAATACGAAAAATTGAAGGAGTTGCTGCGCGAGCGGGACATCGCCAATTATAAAATTTTTAAGAATAGCAAGTACATCCAAAGAAATACCAAACAAATATATTCTACGGAAATTGTCATAATAGAAAACCTTTAAGTCGATCACTTTTCCCCGAAATTTTGGAGGAAAAAGGATGCTAACCAACAAATATAAATTTGCTGAATAGAGAATGATAAATAGAAATACTGGTAAACGCCAACGATCGTGAAGCATACTATACGTATCCCACCACGCTTGCACATGTATAATCAAAACTAGTAGGATTAAAATAAGATGAGGCCAATACAACTTAACACGTTCCGAATAATGCACTAAGCTGGTTAATCCAGAGACTAGTCTCGTGATACCCATGCCCAGCACTATAGCAATAGGCACGGTCACGTATTCAAATGGAGAAATTATTGTTGACATTGCGGATATTGCTACAAATTAAAAATTGAATGATTTTAAATTTCCGCTGAAATATTTAGTTCAATTACCCTTTTTAGCACAAAGCAAATGTTATCTATCGAGTTGATGGTAAATGTCGGCAAACATGCTAAGGGGTCGGAGATGCTGAAATTTTTATGAGCGCTAATCAAAATGCTTTAGCAATGACTTTTTGACGCGGTCAAAGCAAAAGGAATGACAGCATGTAGCGCAGCGAAACCTTTTGGCGAACAGTTGGTGCAGTTTGTGCGGATGGACGTGCGATGGCAACAGCACAGACTGTGAGTGCTGGCGTGATCTATTTGCGGCAGGGTTGAGGTTCTATTATTGGATATTTTTTTTCCAACCAAAAAAACTAAAGTTACCAAAGCAGTTTAATCAAAACCTCACTTTACAAAAGGCTGAAAATAAGAACCAAAAAATTACATTTCAAAAAGTGGAATTGGGTGAAGTGTCCTTAAATGAAAAGCCAACAGTCAATAAGTTGCAAGCTTTCAAAGAAGGACTTGAAATCAGGCTTTGAATTAATTGACGATTAGAAATAAAAAACTATTGAGAAAATCAAAGCTGAGATAATCAAGGCATCCACCATCATACCCAAATAATCAAGATAAATTTTTCAACTCATTTGGCAATGAAAATTGGAAAAGACTACTCCACACTTAGCTCGCTTTTTTCGGAGGTGGAAGGAACTACATTAGTCTCAACCATTACCAAATCACAGTGATTTTATGCGGAAAAGGCCCTCTTTAGGCCCAATGAGTAGCATGAAATACTGACTAATACTAATTCTGGTGTTAAAATGGTGTTAAAGAGTCGTAGGCTCGAAGTGTCCACATCATCGCGTTGAGCTTTGCTGTTTCCGGAAATCTATCACCTTTGATTGCAGCTATACTCATGCCCATTAGCAGCGTGAGTGTCGTTGGTTTTAGTACCTTGGTTGTTAATTGGGCATCACGTGGATTGAATCGTTTAAAAGATCACTAATGGAAATCATTATATTATTAATCGCTATTTCTTTGACTATTGCAGTCTTCTTTTTGGGTGCTTTTATCTGGAATATGAAAAGCGGGCAGTATGACGATACGTATGGACCGTCAGTGAGGATGTTGTTTGAGGATAAGAGGAATACAAAAGCAGAATTGCCCGAGAAGAAAGACGTAAAAGAATAACCCTATCATGGGGAATATTTTCCCCGATTTATGATTCCAATCATAAACTAGTTGTGACTAAACCTTCATTTTTGACCAGTCTTTGGTGAAATGAAGAAAAAAATCAACATGCCTTCTTTTTTGCTTGATTCCAATTCGATTTGGAATCCATTGATTAGTGCATTCTTCTCGAATAGTATAGAGCACAATGATGAATATCATGTTTTAACACCGACTGTCGAGGTAGGTTTATACCATAAATTAAAAAGACGCATGATTTCTATTGATATTCTTAAAAAGTATGGAGCCAAAGAGATAAACGCCAAAAAAGATGAAGTGCTATTTAGCGAAGGCGAAGAAGCATTAAATTATTTTCAAGTTGTCTCTGGCTCAATCAAAATGATAACTAATAGTTCTGAAGGGCAGGAATTCATTCAAGGAGTATTTAAGACTGATGATAGCTTTGGCGAGCCTCCTTTGTTTTGTTCTTTTCCCTATCCCAGCACAGCCAGAACACTGGAAGATTCTGTGATTATCAAACTCAGTAAAGAGAAATTCTTGTTGCTCCTTAAAGAAAATTTCGAAATTCATCTTCATCTCGATCAGATTTTATGTAATCGCTTGAAGTATAAGTCGATGATCTTGTCTGAGATATCATTTTACGATCCAGAGCACCGGATTATGAGTTTACTGAAATACCTAAAAGA
>JABFSY010000232.1 GCA_013140395.1 Cyclobacteriaceae bacterium | reverse complement strand
GCGCCTGACCTGTATTTTTAACTTTATAGGTGTACGTGACCTTTTTCCCTTCGTCTACAGTGCCAAAGTCATGATCTGTAGTGCTAAATTCCATGTTTGGTAGAGGTCCTTCGGGCTTTTCTTCCACCGGTGCTGCTTCTGGAGTAGCTGCCGGTGCGGGAGTAACGGTCGTGCCTTTATTACCTTCCATTTGAGCCAATCTTGTTTCCAATTCAGCAATTCTTTTTTCTGACGCCTTATCGCGGCAACCAATGGCTAGTGCCATTATTGCTAGTATGGCCAGTGCTTTTGTTGTTGTTTTCATGTGTTTTCTATTTATTTTTTAAGGTCACATGGAATGGCCTAGATTATCATACCGATGGGTGTTGAGCATCGTAGTGGCCATTTCATATTATGATCTTTTCGAATGACAAAATTAAAAATTAATACCTTTTAAAAACCAACTCAAATCTTTGTTTAACAAATCTTTAACTGTTTTTGTTGCCTCGCAATTGCTCCAGCAACTCGTCCACGTCATCCAATAACCGTTGCGCTTTGTCTTTTGCTTCAGTTACCACCTTTTGACCCTGCGATTTGGCTTCCGTTGGATTGGGGGTCTCGGTACCAGCCACCAAGTCAGAGATGTACCCCTCTAGCAGCTTCTTATACTTGTCCAACTTAAAAGACAGTTTTTCACGTGTGTTGGTGCCTTTATCGGGGGCATATAATATTCCCAAAATCGCTCCGGCTGCTGCGCCTGCCAGAAAAGCCATCAATGCATTACTTCCTTTTTTGCTCATAGTCTTTTGTCTACATCAGGGGTGGCAAAGATACGACCTTTCCGATTATTTGTTATCGATCAAACCCCGGCCACTTTTCTTCACTGCCCCCGACTCTTTCATTTTTTTCGAAATCACATCGAGAATCCCGTTTATAAACTGGCGACTCTTGGGGGTGCTGTATTCCTTGGCTAATTCAATGTATTCGTTAATCGTAACTTTCACGGGAATATTGGGGAAATTAACCATTTCGGCCAACGCCATTTCCAAAATGACACGATCGGTTAGTGGCAATCTATCAACCTCCCAGTTTTTTGTGTTTTGTGCGATCAATTCCTTATAGGATTCATCCAACTCAATGGTATTTTTGAATAACCTATCTATAAACAGTTTGTCGTCTTCCCAATCTAAAGAAACCTTTTGCAACTCTACCTTTTGCCCATCAAAAGACTTAATTGTCTTTTCAGCCAAACTCTTGATAATGTCTTTGTCTTCCGCCCAGCGAATATCTTGTTCCTCAAAATAGTCGTTGATGGCGTTACTGCCTAAGATTACCTTTCTTAAGAGATATTTTAAAAATGCTTTCTGCGAATCGAGCTCTTGCGACTTCGATTCTATGAATTTTTGATATTCTTTGTCTTCCTTTAGTATCTCTCGAAACCAATCCCGAACCAAGGTTATCTTATTGGCCCATCCGGCAGAGCGCAACAACTCCTTTTTCAACTCCGGGTTGTCGATGAGTGCCTGAATAATTGGCTGATTCGGAAAATTTGCATGAATGGACTTCTTCTCACCACCGGCCACTTCGGCCAATGCTATTATCAGACCTAATGTGTTGTGATAGGTTTCTGTTAGCTTCTGAATTTCGATGGTGATATTCTTTCCGAGAAATTGTTGATCCTTTCGAACCTGTTTTTCAAATAGGCTGGTTGCATCAGCTACGGCACTTGAGATTGCTTTCTCTGTCTGACCGGTAGCCGTTATTTTTTTAAACTGATTTTCGAAAACTTGTTTTGCTTCTTTCTTTTGCTTTCGAAGGGACTCTTTATCCTGCACCTCCATGCTATTCAAGTCGGGGCTAAAACGCTCATCTAACAAGTCAAGAGAGAGAAGGTAATTTGCTTCTTTGCATTGCTCGAAAGCAAATAGGCTTTGCATGATTTTGATGCGGATGGTACGTCTGTTAAGCATTCGGGTAAAGAACGTTTGAATGAGGCGGCAAATTACATCGACTTAACAACAATTAAAATTCGAAAATCAAAAATTCCAGCCGTACCAAAATGAACCAAATCAAGTACCTTTCGTTTTTATCGGGGCATGAAAGAACTTTTCTATCTTAATAAGTATCTCCTAAAGTACAAAAAGCTGATGATCCTAGGGCTGATCTGGGTCATCATCTCTAACGCCTTTCAAATTCTCCCCGCGCAAATGGTTCGGTACTCCATTGATTTAGTCACCGACAATATTCGCATCTATCGGTCCTTAGATAAAAGCGTTGCGCAGCAGGCATTTTTTAACGTGTTCTCTAAAGGAATATTGATCTATGCCCTCCTTATTCTGGGCATGGCGCTATTGAGAGGCTTCTTTCTCTACCTGGTTCGCCAAACGTTAATCGTTATGAGTCGGCTAGTGGAATTCGATTTGAAAAACGAAATCTTCGAGCATTACGAATCGTTGCCGCTTAGCTTTTATCGCAGAAATAACACGGGCGACTTGATGAATCGAATCAGTGAAGACGTCAGCCGGGTTCGTATGTATTTGGGGCCCTCGATCATGTATGGGCTGACTCTCATCACTTTGTTTATGATGCTGATCCCAATCATGTTTAGCATCAGCCCTAAATTGACTCTCTATGCACTTTTGCCCCTACCGATTTTGTCCATCAGTATTTTCTACGTCAATAATATTGTGGAACACCGTTCTGAACTGATTCAAAAAAGCCAATCACGGCTAAGCACATTTGTACAGGAAGCTTTTTCGGGTATTCGGGTAATTAAATCTTTTACACGCGAAGCGGAATCTGTTGCCAATTTTTCAACGGAAAGCAACGAATACAAGAAGCAATCTTTAAAGCTTACCAAAGTGCAAGCCTTATTTTTTCCGGTTATTATGGGGCTTATTGGCTTAAGTACGGTTTTCACAGTTTACGCGGGTAGTGTAGAGGTCATCAACGGCTCACTAACATTTGGAAACATTGCTGAGTTTATCATTTATGTAAACTTATTGACTTGGCCTGTGGCATCGCTGGGATGGACAAGCAGCTTGGTGCAGCGAGCGGAGGCGTCTCAAAAACGCATCAACGAATTTTTAAAAACAAAGACAGACATTGTTTCTGAACAGAATATTCAACGAGAGATTCAAGGTGAAATTGAGTTTCAACACGTTTCATTTACCTATCCCGATACAGGAATTCAGGCTATTAAAAATCTCTCTTTTAACATTAAGCCAGGAGAATCGATTGCCATCATTGGAGGCACCGGATCGGGAAAGAGTACGGTTTCTAATCTCATCTCTAGATTATATGATGTCACCCAGGGAGAAATAAAGATTGATAAAATTTCTATCAAAGATTACAATTTAATCAGTCTGCGAAGTCAGATGGGGGTAGTGCCACAAGATGTTTTTCTATTCAGCGATACCATCTTCAACAACATTGCTTTTGGTTTGAAAACAGCTGATGAAGGCAAAGTGATTCAGGCCGCTAAAGATGCGGATGTGTACGATAATATCATGGGTTTCCCGAGCGCTTTTGCCACCCGGGTGGGAGAACGAGGCATAACGTTATCGGGAGGTCAAAAACAACGAGTGTCCATTGCACGAGCAGTAGCAAGGGAGCCAAAGATTTTGATTTTGGATGACGCGCTCTCAGCGGTTGACACAAAAACGGAGAACACGATTCTCAATAGTATGAAGAAGATCATGAAGGGCAGAACGAGCATCATTATTTCTCATCGCGTATCATCCGCAAAGCTGGCGAACAAAATTATCGTGCTTCAAGATGGAGAAATGGTGGAAGAGGGAACACATGAAACTCTAATTGCCAAAGAGGGCGCCTACAAAGAGCTGTATGAAAAACAGATGCAGGTTGAGGAGGTAGAATAGAAAATTCTGTTTTAATAAACTATTTCATCTGTGATTACCAATGAATTTCCTGTCAAGGAAGTTCTGTAACGCAACAATGGCCTGAAAGCCGATCCTCCAGAGGGGCGACCATCTGAAAAATCATAGGTAGACTGGCAGCCTTTCATAAACAGACCTGAGCCGTCTACGCTCACAATCGCATCATCCTCGAATGAACAAAGTCTTTCATAGGCGATGTAGGTGGTCACGTCTAGCCGATAGATAATGACACCTCTCATTCCAACGTCATCAACATATTGGTATCCTCCATCGAGGCGCAGACGTTGGTATTGTGGGTAATTTAGGTTGATCGTAACCGGAGGAAAAGAAGCTTGGGCGTAGCTGTTGTCAAACATCGCGATGAACAATACAATTGCTGCAAACCGCAAGCTACAAGCAGCCACCCATTTGGCATTTAGGCCTCCGCTGATTGGAGTGTTAGGGACCAATTTATTTTGTGTAATCATAAAAACCCCTTCCTGTTTTTTTGCCCAAATGCCCAGCCATCACCTTTTGTTGCTGAATTCGACTTGGCCTAAACTTTGGATCTTGATGAAACGCCTGATACAGCGAAGAAGTGACCGCAAAATTGATGTCCATTCCGATCAAATCCATCAGTTCAAACGGACCCATTTTAAAACCCGCGTTGCGTAAGAGCCTATCAATTTGCTCATGTGAGGCCACCCCCTCTTCCAATAGTTTTAGCGCCTCCACATAATAGTGGCGAGCTACCCTGTTAACGATAAAACCAGGCGAATCTTTTACCAACACTGCTGTTTTATTTAGCGATTTGGAAAAATCCATCATGATAGACACTACTGAGTCATCAGTCGAAGTTCCTCGCACAACTTCTACAAGGTTCATGAGCGCTGCGGGATTAAAAAAATGGAGGCCAACAAATCGTTCTGGATTTTTTAGGCCAGCCGCAATTTCAGTGATCGAAAGTGAAGAGGTGTTTGACGCAAGAATACTGCCCTTGCTGTTATTCTCTAACACGCGGAACAATTGCTGCTTTACGTCTAGCTTTTCCACCACTGCCTCTATCACGAGATCCGCTTTTATGTCTTCTAGCTTATGCGCTATTGAGAGATGAGCCAATATCGTTGTCTTTTGACTCTCGCTTATTTTTGATTTGGAGACG
>JABFSY010000487.1 GCA_013140395.1 Cyclobacteriaceae bacterium | reverse complement strand
AAAGGTAAAATCGCTTGCCGATTTGGAGAAATTCCTGACTACTCATGGTTTAGAAGAGTATGAGAAGGCCTTTGCAAAAGGAAAAGGTGTGATGTTTCTGACCTCGCATTTAGGAGCTTTTGACCTGCAAATTACAAACATGGCATTGCGGGGGCTCAACCCAAATATCGTAGGCACGGCCCTGAAAGATGAACGCCTAAACGCCCTGTTGTGGGAGTACAGAAATGCTTTTGGTGCGATGGCTATCGAGCGTGGTAAAGAAAGCGTTCGTCTGTTTAAGGCGTTGAAATCGGGCGGATCCATTGCCATCTTGATTGATCAGGATACGAAAGTGAAAAGCCGGTTTGTTGATTTCTTTGGAATGAAGGCGTCTACACCTATCGGTGCTACTATTTTAGCCTTGCGAACAGGTTGTGCCGTGGTGCCGACTTACATTTTTCTCGATGAAAAAGGCATGCAGCAAATGCATATTCTTCCTGAAATTCCTCTAGTCGTTACAGGCGATGAAGAGACAGATCTTGTGGTAAATACCCAGTTGTTTACCGATTTTACTGAGAAGATTGTGCGCGAACACCCCTCGCAATGGGTGTGGATGCACGAGCGATGGAAAACCAGACCTGGGGAGGAGATCCGATAAAACTATTTATAAAATACATTCATCATACCTTCGTGAAGTTGGTATTCGGGGCAGTGATTGAGAAATAAATCGCTGCCCTGATCGTTTTAGCGAGTGCCGAGCAGCTTACACCTTACAGCAATTAGATTTAAGCCGTAGAAAAGCGGAGCGGCATGTAACCTTTTGGCCTCGAACGCAGTACATAACTTAACACCAAATTCCTATCCATGAAGTGAAACTACATTGTCGCAGCCACAGCCGTTCTTGTAATAGTGTTCGGTTTTTTTATTTTCAGGGGATCGAAAGCCAGCGATTCGTCTGAAATAGTAGCTTCTGTAAAAAAGGGGGAGTTCCGAGTGGAAGTCGAGACTACGGGCGAGCTTGAGGCGAAGAATTCTGTAAAAATTATCGGCCCCACCGGAGTCATTCAGTTTCAAATTTGGGAGGTTACGCTGCAGAAAATTGTAGAAGAGGGCACTGTGGTAAAAAAGGGTGACTGGGTTGCCACGTTAGATCGGTCTGAATTCCAGACGAAATACAATCAGAAAAAAATCGATTATGAAAAGGCACAATCTAAATTTGTTCAGACTCAATTAGATACTACACTGCTCATGCGACAATCGCGCGATGAGTTGATCAACTTGAAATATGGTGCCGAAGAAAAGGAAATTATTTTGCAACAGTCCAAGTTTGAACCGCCCGCCACAATCAAGCAAGCCGAGATTAATTTAGAGAAGGCGCAACGCGCCTACCAGCAAGCGGTGGAAAACAATAAAATCAAGAAGAATCAAAATATTGAAAAAATGCGAGAGGTGGGTGCAGAGCTGCGCAAAGTGCAAGGAGATTTTGACGGCATGAATAAAATTCTGGAATCTTTCAACGTGCTCGCACCAGAAGATGGAATGGTCATTTATACGAAGGGTTGGGATGGAAAGCCCGTGAAGGAAGGTTCGCGAATTGGTATGTGGGAGCCAACTGTCGCAACGCTTCCTGATCTTACGAAAATGCAATCGAAGACTTTTGTAAATGAAGTGGACGTGCGGAAAGTAAAGCCAAATCAAAAAGTTCTGATCGGGTTAGATTCTGATCCTGACAAGCGGTTGAAAGGAGTAGTAACCAAAGTGGCCAACGTTGGTGAGCAGAAACCTAATTCAGATGCCAAGGTTTTTGAAGTATTGATTGAGATCGATGGTACTGATCCCACGCTACGACCCTCCATGACCACGAGCAACAAGATAGTTGCCGAGGTGTTGACCGATGTTGTTTTCATTCCCTTGGAGTCACTGCACGTTCAGTATGACTCAATTACCTATGTTTTCAAAAAGGACGGAGCCAGCGTTAGTAAACAAGAAGTGATTGTGGGAGAAACCAACGCCAATGAGGCGGTTGTAAAAACAGGATTGCAAGCCGATGAAAAAGTGCTTTTGTCATTCCCAACGGGAATGGAGAATGACAAGATAAGTTTGCTGCCGGAGCTAAATGGCAAGCGGAGAAAGAAAGAGGAGAACGAAAACGAAAACACCAAAGCTAAGCCAGAGGCTGACACTGCGAAGGTTATTAGCAAATCCAATTAGTCTTTTTTGAATCTTGAATAGCTGATTCGTGAAGCTTAAAAATAGTCTGAGCCCCCGCTTGCTGGCAAACCTCTACATCGCCATTGACGCAGTAATCGCCAATCGGTTGCGATCGCTGTTAACAGCACTTGGAATTATTTTTGGTGTGGCAGCCGTGATTGCCATGCTTGCCATCGGCAACGGTGCGCAACAGGAAATTCTTAATCAGATCAAATTAGTAGGTGTAAACAATATCGTTATCAAGCCAATCATTGAACAAAAGGACGAGAAGGTAAATGAGAAAGTAGGCTAAAAGGAAAAGAAGAAATTCTCGCCAGGATTGACAGTGCGTGATGTGGAAAGCATTAAAGAGACCATTCCGACTCTAAGTCAGGTGAGCCCAGAAATCATTTTAGACACCTACGTAATTCGCAGCGGTTTTAGGCGATCGGCCAAGTTGGTAGGCGTTGACCCGGCCTACTTCAAAATTTATGATTTCGAGCTATCGGATGGTACGCTATTCAATACAAGGCAACAAGAAATTGGCTCTCCTGTTTGTATCATCGGCTATGCGCTGAAGAGTCGGTTTTTTCCGAAGGAAAATCCCATTGGCAAAACAATAAAAGTAGGCACGCACTGGTTGACGATTATCGGGGTATTGAAAGAGCGGTCGATTTCGCAGGCTAGTATCAACAAGTTGGGCATTCGTGATTTTAATATGGATGTGTATGCTCCACTTCAAAGTGTGTTGATTCGCTACCGTAATCGTGATTTGATTACAACGGAAGGCATTCGGTTAGCTGCGATGAGAAGTCAAGGAAATTCAAATGGCAACGCTCAAAACACAAGTGCAGAAGCCGAGCAAGAGAAGAAAAATTACCATCAGTTAGATCGATTGGTGTTGCAAATCGATCAAACAGAAAAACTTCAGGCAACCGCTGAAATTATTTCACGGATGTTAAAGAGAAGACATTATGAGGTAGTGGACTATGAAATAGAAATTCCGGAATTGCTTTTAAAACAACAACAACGCACCAATGATATTTTTAATTACGTGCTTGGGGCAATAGCCGGCATTTCTTTGCTGGTTGGAGGGATAGGAATTATGAATATTATGTTGGCTTCGGTGTTGGAGCGAATCAAGGAGATTGGTTTGCGTTTGGCGATTGGCGCGAAAAAGAGCGATGTGGTTCAGCAGTTTTTGTTCGAGGCTGTAATGATCAGTGTAAGCGGAGGCATCATTGGAGTTGTATTGGGTGTTACTTTTGCGTTTCTTGTTTCCTCCATCGCTAACATCCCCACGATCATCAGTTTTTCCTCCATTGTTTTGTCATTTGGCGTGGCCGCCACAGTAGGCTTGATTTTTGGAATCGCGCCCGCACGCAGAGCTGCCCAGCAAGATCCCATAGCCTCACTGCGATATGAATAAATTTATTTTTCTTGTGTTGTTAGCAAGTTCTCTTGCCGCCAGCGCCCAAAACAAGTTTACCATTGAAGATGTGATTGCTCGTGCGCGAGCGCAGTCACCTTCTTCTAAACGAACGGAAACGACAAAAGAAACAAGGTATTGGGAGTACCGCACTTTCAGAGCGCGCTACAATCCCCAATTGGCGGTCAGCGGAAATGCACCCTCTTATACCTTGAGCTACGTGCAGGTTGTTCAACAAGATGGGTCAAGATTATTTCAACCTATTAACCAAACGAATTCGTTAGTGAACGTGGGCCTACAGCAGCCCCTCCGTTGGACCGGTGGTACGATTTCCGCCAATACAAATTTCAATTACTTTACGGATATCGCGAGGAACTCTAAACTATGGAGTGGAAATGTTTTTAATATTCGATTAGACCAGCCCATCTATGCCTACAATAGTTTTAAGTGGGATCGATTGACATTGCCCCTGAAATATGAAGAATCAAAACGAGAGTTCGTTGAGCAGTTGGAGTTTATATCTCAGAATGCCTCGGATCTTTTCTTCCGCGTGGTTGCTGCGCAGATTGATGAACAAATTGCGAGATTTAATTTAGCCAATAATGATACGATTTATAAGATTGAGCAAGGGCGCTATAATATTGGCACTACTTCGCAAGATAAATTGTTGCAGGTAGAATTGCAGCTACTTAAATCAAATCAAGATGTAGCTGCTGCGCGAATTAACATACAGAACGCGAGCTTGATTCTTCGCATCTACCTAGGCCTTAAAAACGATGAAGAATTTGAACTCGTACTTCCCGAGAAAGTTCCTGTTTTTGAACCAAACTTGGATGAGGCGCTGAAATATGCAAAACTTAATCGAGCTGCTTATGTTTCATTTGAACGAAGGCGACTGGAAGCGGAGAGTGAAGTGGCAAAGGCGAAAGGCAGTCGCCTTTCTACTACTTTAGTCGCTTCTTATGGGCTCAATAATGCCGGGCTGGTCGTGGGCGATTTGTACAACAACCCGCAGCAACAACAACAATTCAATGTGGGCTTCAACATACCCGTGCTAAACTGGGGTAGAAACAAGGCAACCATGCAGACGACCTACGCCAATAAAAAATTGAATGACTATACCATTGCACAGGATGAGGTGAATGCCGAGCAAGAAATTATTACGCAGGTTCGACAATTTGAGCTCCTCCGACTCCAGATTGAGATCACTAAAAAATCAGACGAAGTTGCGAGGGAGCGGTACAATGTAGCACAGAATCGTTACCTGATTGGCAAGATTGACATTACGAATTTGAATATAGCATTGACTGAGAAAGACAATGCGAAGCGAAGTTATTTAGAGGCTTTACGCACTTACTGGTCTTCTTATTTTAATCTAAGAAGACTTACTCTTTTTGATTTTGCAACCGGACCTCTCCTTTACACGCCCGACAACTAGTCAATACCCAGTGTAATTGACATGTGTGATTTTTTTCA
>JABFSY010000073.1 GCA_013140395.1 Cyclobacteriaceae bacterium | reverse complement strand
CTGCAGGAACTATTGAAGCTACCAACGATCGCAAAGTTGCAGTACTTCGCCCGTTAGATATTGTAACTACGGCTGGTGCAGCTGGTGATATTATTGGCGCTATACAAACTCTTCCTGGCACCACACGCGTGGGCGAACAGACAGGCTTGTTTGTGCGCGGTGGTGATGCCAGCGAGGCAAATGTGATCATTGACGGCATGATTGTGCAAAACTTCTTTACTAGTGATGTACCCGGCATTGCCCAACGAAGTCGCTTCTCTCCTTTTCAATTCAAAGGCACCTCATTTAGCAGCGGTGGTTACAGTGTACGGTATGGTCAGGCGTTGTCGTCTGTGCTGGAATTAAGCACCAACGACATGCCTGCAAAAAGCAACGTGAATGTTGGCCTTAACATGTCGGGGCTATTTGGCTCAGTGGCAAAAGTGTTTGGAAAAAATTCGTTGGAGTTAACGGGAAGTTATATCAACGTGGCTCCATTCTATAATCTGGCCAACACCAATTTCGATTTCTATAAAGCACCGGAGGGTTTATCTGGCTCAACGCGATGGGTACACAAAAACGGAGATAAAAGTCTTTTCAAGTTGCTGGTTAGTCATGGTGGATTTAGCAGCGGAACAGAGATACCCGACATCAATAACGCGAGTCAACGTTTTCGTTTTGGAATAAAAAACAGCAATACCTACTCCAATGCTTCTTATCTCCAAAACATAAACAGCAAATTGTATTCCTTCTCGGCTGTTTCGTTCGGTAGAAATGTAGATGACATCAACTTCGGAGCAACTCCTTCTAAAACGGAAGAATGGCGTTTGCAAGGCCGGACGGAGTTAGGTTTTGAAATCAACAACAATCTTCAACTCCTTTCCGGAGTAGAGTGGCAACGGTTTACTGTAAAGCGAAACTTTGATACGTTCAACTCAGGATTTGACGAAACACAAACAGCCATCTACACAGAGCTTGAGTGGAAACCTTCCCGCAAATTTGGTGTGAAGTCCGGCCTGCGTGGAGAGCACAGCGATCTGCTAAACGAGTTTGCCCTCAGCCCCCGCATCTCGGCCGCTTACAAAGTTGGTAAACAAAGTCAGGTATCCATTGCCAGTGGCGTCTTCTACCAGAATCCGAATAGCCGATATCTGCTCGCTAACAAGTTGGCAAGTTTCCAGCGGGCAATCCACTACATCGCCAACTATCAATGGATTACAGACAAGCAAACGTTTCGTGTAGAAGGGTATTACAAATCATATGATCGTCTGGTGAGAGAGTTGAACGCACCCTTTAATCCAAATGCCTTTCGATTCATCTCGGGTGACATTGACAATTCCGGAAATGGCTTCGCACAGGGCATCGATGTCTTCTGGCGCGATCGCAAATTGGTGGAGAACCTCGACTACTGGGTTTCATACAGTTGGGTAGACACCCAGCGTCTCTTTGAAAATTTTACTACCAGTGCCACGCCCACTTTCATATCTGATCACAACCTTAATGTGATCGCTAAGTACTTTATTGAACCACTGAAAGTAAACATAGCGGCCACCTACACCTTCGTTACAGGCAGGCCTTACTACAACCCCAACAGTGCTGAGTTTCTGAATGATCGTGTGCCGCATTTCGAAAACATCTCTTTGAATATAAGCTATGTTACAACCATCAAAAAAGTGTTTGCGGTGTTCTATGCAGGTGTAGATAATGTGACCAATCGCAAGAATATTTTTGGTTATCGCTATTCGACCGATGGCACTCAGCGGTTTCCGATCGAGCCTGCACTCTACCGCTCCGTTTTTGTGGGAATGAATTTTTCGCTCTCTGCCTTTAACCGAGATGAACTTTAAAACATGTAAGCAACCGCCAAACAAATCAATATTCAATTTAACCACTCAACACAATGAAAAAGCTAATGATCTTACTATTTCTCGCGCTCACTTCGAAAGCTCACGCGCAAACAATCGAAGAAGCAATTCAAACAACACTACGTCAGTTTAACCCGGGAGATCGTACCGCCATGATGGCTGCAGTCAATCGCTTTGATCTGATTGCCAAAAAGTGGAATACCGATTGGGTATCGCATTACTATGCCGCCTATGCCAAAACAATAGCCGGTGCTACTGAGACGGACGTAGCGAAGAAAGCTCAGTTTTTTAACGAAGCGGAAAAGAGTTTAGAGGCAGCTAAAGAAAACGGTGCTGCCGAGAACGATGAAGTCTACGCACTACTGGCGATGATCTCGAGCAATCGCATTGGACTCGATCCCGAGGCGTGGCAAAAACACATGGAAGTGTACAATGCCAACCTACGCAAGGCCAAACAACTTCGCAAAGAAAATCCCAGAATCTATTACATCGAAGGCATCAGTAAGTTCTATACTCCCGAAACATATGGAGGCGGCAAAAAAAACGCACTCATCTATTTCGAAAAAGCGGAAGAGTACTTTAAGACCGAAAGCAAGAATGATATACGCAAACCGTATTGGGGACAAGAGCATAACGAAGCGATGCTAAAAGGCTGTAGGGAATAAGATCAAAAGGAGGCTATTTCCTCTGACTATCAAAAAAAGTGTTTATTTTTAATGCTTTAATATTTAGTGAAATACGCCCTTATTCTTTTACTACTATTCTCTGCATGCGCTTCATCATCTGGCAAAAAGGTGGTCAAGCCCCGCTATCATCACGTATGGGCAAAAGGAAACAAGTACCGCATCGACATCCCGATCGGCAATCGGCATATTCGTTTGCTTGAGCGAAAAAGAATAAAGGCAACCCGAATGAAGTAGCGGTTGTTAGCTCAACCCTTTTAGCAGCGTCTCCACATTCTTACGAAAAAACATCTTGGCTGGGTTTACCTGATTGATGTATGCATTAATGATCGACCCATAGAAGAGCGCCATAAATGCGTTGGTTATATCGCGGGTAGATGTTGTTTTGGTTATTTCCTTCTTGAAGATAGCCTCCAAAGAAAACTTCTCGATCATTTGATCCAGCGATTGCAACTCAATCAACTGAATGTCTTTAACCTCTGGAAACAACAATTTTTTCTCTTCGGCTTTCAGCGGAAATGGTTTTATCGTTCGTCCCATATCCGAGAGATAGCCCACCCAACTTAATATAATGCCTGGATGAGCTTCAAAGTCCTCACTAATTTTATCAAACAAATATTGAATACCGGCCAGCCCTTCCCGCGGCTTCTCCTTTAGCTCCACTAAGCGCCTTAAACTCCAGACTCTAAAATAGTACAGTAGCAGATCTTCCTTTTGTGGAAAGTACTTAAAGAGAGTTACTTTAGATATTTTTGTTTTCTTGCAAATCTCATCGACATGAATTTTGTCAAACGATTTAGTTCCAATCATTTTGATGGTGTGATCCAATATGGCCAGTTTTAAGATGGCTGCTTTTTCTTTTCGTAGACTCATAGTAAAGTTCGATCCGAAATAATACATTTAAACTACAAAACCAAAATCTAAATCCATGAAGAGCCTGTATTTCTTACTAGTCACCTCTCTGCTCGTTGCGTGTCAAAAACCAAAAGAAGATCAACCGCGGATAACAGGAGTAATTGCAGATTCCGCGATGGTTGTTTCGGCACATCCGTTAGCTTCAGAGGTGGGGGTTGCCATTATGAAAAAAGGAGGAAATGCTGTCGATGCGGCCATTGCCACCCACCTGGCTCTTTCAGTCGTTTTTCCGGCCGCAGGAAATATTGGCGGAGGAGGCTTTATGGTGGTACGATTAAAGGATGGGACAACGGCTACACTAGACTTTCGTGAAAAGGCACCGGCTGCCGCGACCACCAATATGTATTTGGATAAAAAGGGTGAGGTCATTCCTGATTTAAGTTTAAAGGGCCACTTGGCTTCCGGTGTGCCAGGCTCAGTAGATGGGATGGTAGAGGCGCATAAGAAATTTGGCACTTTACCCTGGCAAGACCTGGTTCAACCAGCCATCGATCTGGTAAAAAAGGGATTTCCTCTTACCGAACGTGAAGCAAGTTGGTTCAATCAGGCAAAGGAAAATCTCGAAAAATACAATTCAGTGAAGCCAGCTTTTCTCATAAGAGATAATTGGAAAAGTGGAGATACCATTCGTTGGGAGGCGATGGCAGCAACGTTAGAACTAATTCGCGACAATGGACGGGCAGGATTCTATGAGGGAAAAACGGCAGAGAACCTCGTGGCTGAAATGAAACGTGGCAAAGGATTGATCAAACTAGAGGATTTAAAAAACTATCATTCTTCCTGGCGTGAACCGTTGATTTCAAACTACAAGGATTACAAAGTTATATCGATGCCACCTTCGTCAAGCGGTGGGATCTGTCTCTTGCAACTGCTTAAATCGGTTGAGAAATATCCTATTAAAGAATGGGGCTTTCATTCGGTAAAAGCAATTCACTTGATGACTGAGGCTGAACGAAGAGTATTTGCAGACCGTGCCAAGTTTTTAGGTGATCCTGATTTTTTCAAAGTGCCAAGCACGGAAATGTTGTCTCAGGATTATATCAACGAACGGATGAAATCCTTTAATCCTGAAAAGGCTACGCCTAGTTCAGAAGTTAAATCAGGCTCCATCCCGGGCTATGAATCAGAAGAAACAACACACTTCTCAATCGTTGATCCAAACGGCAACGCTGTTGCGGTTACAACTACCTTAAATGGTTGGTTCGGCTCCTTTGTGGTCGTGGATGGCTCAGGATTTTTTATGAACAATGAAATGGATGATTTCAGTATGAAGCCCGGAGTACCAAACATGTATGGAGCCATTGGTGGTGCCGCGAACAAAATCGAACCAAATAAAAGAATGCTCAGTGCAATGTCGCCCACCATTGTTGAAAAAGATGGAAAGCTCTTCATGGTGGTCGGAACGCCCGGTGGCACCAAAATCATCACGGGGGTTTTTCAAGCCATCTTGAATGTGATTGAGTTTGATATGACAATGCAGGAAGCCGTAAACGCAAAGCGCCTGCACAGTCAATGGCTGCCTGATGCCATTCTTCCAGAAAAAGATGCGCTCAATGAAAAGGATAGCTTGACCCTAGCGGGTATGGGCCACCATTTCACATTTATAAAAGGTACCGGCTTTGGACGGGTGGATGC
>JABFSY010000062.1 GCA_013140395.1 Cyclobacteriaceae bacterium | reverse complement strand
GAACATGTACATCAGGATGAGGTACCCGCCCAGAATGATCTTGCGTTTTTGCGCCTCTGATTCTATTTTTTGGCTCCCCGAAACAAAAGACGACAATCCCACCGGAAATAAGTTTTAGTATATGCGATATCCTATCATAAAGGTATGACAATTTGAAAGGTTGACCCGAGCCCCACTTTTGAAGTGACGCTAATAGAGCCATTCAATTTCTTAATCGTCTCGCTCACAATGTAAAGGCCTAAACCAGAGCCTTTCGACATTTCTGAAGCGCGGTAGAACATGTCAAAGATTTTAGTCTTGTGTTCCTCAGAAATTCCAACACCATTGTCTTGCACTTCTATTCGAAGTTGATTGTTTGTTGAAACAGCGGAGATTTCAACGTTTGGATTTTCCTTGGCAGGATCGTGATACTTAAGTGAATTGCCAATTAGATTGCTCAAAACCACACGAAGTCTGGCACGATCAGTTTCAACTTCCAAATCTGCAGACATATTGTACTTGAGATAGATGTTCTCAAAACCTTCAGCATACTTGAGTCCATCTACTACTTCCTTTGTTAACTCCAACAAACTGAATTTATCTTTCTTCAACTCCAGTCTGGCGTTTCGTGAGTAATCAATAATTTCCCGAATAAAGTCATCCAGTATGTTGATTCGGCTCCGCATCATGCCTAGGCACATTTTTATTTCTTCCGGGTCATCCGTTCGTTGCGCAATTTCGATCAATCCCAACATAGAACTAAGCGGAGCCTTCAAATCATGGGAAGCACTGTACACGAATCGGTCTAACTCCTGATTTGTTTTTGAAAGCAAGTCGTTTTTTACCAAAATTTCATTCTCAGAATGGAAGTTAATCGTCAATAGAAAATGAAGAATTAAGGAGCACAACACAAGAGCAATCAAGAAATTTGTGATAAAACTCACTCTGACGTACTCTTCCGCGTAAACCAATTTTTGTTCTTCAGGTGTATGTATAAGAATCTTAACTTCGTACACATAGGAAAGGAGAAAAAGCCCAATAGAAACCAAACAAAACAGAACTGCTGCTATTCTATGTTTATAGCCATACAGAGCAAAAGCCAAGAGGCAACAAACGATCAAATAAATATAGGTGCCTGCACGATAGGTATCGTTTGAAGCAAAAATATAAGTCAAAAAATTGGCGGTAATCAATAGCAAAAAGTTGGTTGACTGATAATGGGCTTGCCTGTTTAAAAAAACACTGATAGCTGATACTGAAATTCCAAGAAGATAAAAACCCGTAAAATTGGATACTCCGTTTGAGGCATCAATGACAATATATAGTGCACAAACAATGATTGTCACAAATGCCATCTGAGCGCGAAGAATGGCCGATTTATATTCCGCTCGTGATGCTATAAATGTGTCGTTGCCGATGAGTAGGTTTCTAATAACTCTTTTAAATTCCATGCCTTCGCGGAGCCCTTGTTTTAGTCTGGCAATGCACGGCAAAAATAGGGATTAGAAGAGTATGATTGTTAGTTCTTTTATTAACTTGACGGATGATGAGTGGTTACTTTAAAAAAATCGGGTTGGCTATTGGATTCTCTCCTACTTCCAAGGCGCTTTTGAAAGAAGCGTCCAGATTAGCCAATTTGCTGAACGCTCAATTAGTTTTGGTTCACGTTGGTGTCCACGGCTCCCAAGAAGAATTAAAAATGAGCGAGCTGATTCAATCCGTTCCAATGTGTGGGCTCACGCCACTGGTGCTTTGGAGGGAAGGTGATCCAGTAAAAGAGATCTTGAAAATATGTAATACCGAAAGCATCGATTTGCTGATAGCTGGGGCGTTGAAGCAGGAAAACCTACTACAAAATTATATTGGCACAGTGGCGCGCAAGATCATGCGAAAAGCAAATTGTTCTATCTTAATGATTCAAAACCCCAATGAACAAAAGGCACCTGTGAACAATATCGTTGTTAATGCTGAAGACAGCCCCTATATAGAAGATGCGATAAAAGCCGCCTGTTACTTCGGCAAAATGGAAAATGCACAATGGATTCATATCGCCCGCGAACTGAAACTGCTGGGACTGGCCCTTTCCGCCAACGAACAATGCACAGAAGGCGAGTACCACGAGAGTATGCAGGGCATGGTACGTGAAGAAATTGACGAGGTAGAAAAAATACTGAGTCGCATTCCACATGACAACCTAAAGGTCAATATCAAAATGTTGTCGGGGAAATCCGGCTATGAATTAGCTCGATTTGCGGAACGCAAAAAGGCAGATCTTTTGGTAGTGGGGGCGCCCGCCCGAAGGTTTTCTTTTTTAGATAGAGTTTTCCCCCACGATTTGGAGTATATTTTTGCTAACCTTCCCTGCCATTTATTAGTAATTAATCCACGGACTACATGAGCAAATTAAGCCAACAGGAAATTATGGCGTTACTCGTGCAACTTAGTGTGATGTTGCTGGTGGGAAGGCTATTTGCAGAGCTGGCAAGAAAAGTGAAGCAACCGGCCGTAGTGGGCGAAATTATCGCTGGGCTCATTCTGGGTCCAACTATCTTAGGTATGATTCAGCCCGATTGGTTTGAAACATTGTTCCCCGTTGGCTCCTCATCGCTTGTGCTAGATGGCTTTGTACAGATTGCCGTGGTAATGTTACTGTTCATTGCCGGATTGGAAGTCGATCTCCATATAGTACTACAGCAAGGAAAACAGGCCATCTATACCAGTTTTTTTGGCCTGATCATACCCTTTATGTTTGGCTTCACTTTTCCGTATTTCTATCCTGAGTTTTTTGAGAGTACAGACCCATCTCGCCATTTAGCCTACTCTCTTTTCATGGGTACTTCAATGGCCATAACAGCGCTACCTGTCATCGCTCGAATTTTAATGGATTTGAATATTCTCAAATCTAGAATGGGTATGCTAGTAATCTCTTCTGCGATGATCACAGATATTGTCGGTTGGTTAATCTTCTCGGTCGTGCTGGGCATGATCGGCAAAGAGCAAAACATATCAATCTTAAATACTTTACTTCTTACCATTGGATTTACAGTCGCCATGTTAACGATAGGCCGTGGCGTTATGAACCGAGCATTGCCTTGGGTAAACAAGAATTTCGCCTGGCCAGGCGGTCTCTTGTCACTCTCATTAGCTCTTTGCTTTTTAGGAGCGGCATTTACCGAATACATTGGAATACACGCTGTGTTTGGCGCGTTCATTGTCGGTGTTGCCCTTGGCGACTCTGAGCATCTAAGTGAACGAGCCAAAGAGATTATTCATCAGTTTATCAACAACATCTTTGCACCACTCTTTTTTGTGGCCATTGGGCTCAAGGTTAATTTTATTGCCAATTTTGACTTCGCGTTGACGATGGCCATTATTGCGATTGCGTTCGCGGGAAAAATAATTGGCAGCGGATGGGGTACCCGGCTTGGCGGATTTTCCTGGCGGGAATCTATTGCCGCCTCATTTGGTATGAACGCACGCGGTGCTATGGAAATTATTTTGGGTCTAGTGGCATTGGAGAATGGACTAATTGGCGAACGTGTTTTTGTGTCTTTGGTCATTATGGCATTGGTTACCAGCATGACTAGCGGCCCCTTAATGAAATGGGTGCTAAAAAAGTAAAACACAGGTATTTGGCAGATGCCTGACATTGGCGTAATTTTATAGTCAATAGAAGATATTCTTATGCAGCAGGCAACCATCGGAACTCACACTTTTGAATTTACTTCTTCCGAGGGTACCACCTATGTCGATGGCCAACCATTGAAATGGGATCTTGTTCCTATTGAAGAAGGTCACTACCACATCCTGTATGATAATAAATCGTATCGGGCAGAGTTAGTGAAGATCGATTCCTCTTCCAAAACAGTTACGCTTAAAATTAACGGAAATAACCATTCGGTTAAACTGAAGGACAAGTTTGACTTGCTTCTTGAAAAAATGGGAATTGCTGCCACTAACAGCAATAAACTAAGTCAGATTAAAGCTCCGATGCCGGGTTTAATCATCGATTTGAAAGTTAAAGCAGGAGACTTTGTAAAAACGGGGGATGCATTGCTAATTTTGGAGGCCATGAAAATGGAAAACATTCTAAAATCACCGGGCGATGGTATGGTAAAAAATGTGACCGTAAAAAAAGGTGATAGTGTGGAAAAGGGTCACATCTTGGTCGAGTTTTGATGGCAATACTGTGAATGTCATTAACCAATATTTGCTAAATGGACATTAAAGACACTCTATTTAAATTTTTACGCCTTGATAATCTATTCAGTCATTTGACAGGCTTTGTAGAAACGCAAGCTGCTCTTCTTAAAATGGAAGTGCGAGAAGAAGTAGCTAAAATTTTGGCTCGTGGATTAGTTCTCGGCTCCATACTCCTGCTGGCTTTTTTGTTCTTGCTTTTCCTGAGCGTTGGGCTTGCGCACTACCTGAATGGCTTCTTCCATGAAGCATACATTGGCTACTGGATCATCGCGGGATTGTACGGGTTGCCATGCATTCTCTTCCTCTTGCTTAGAAAACAAATAAGCACAGCTTTTGAAAAATATTTTGCGAACCATCTCAAACAGAAAGAGAAATAGCATGGAACTATTGGAATCACAAGACCCGGAAAAAATACGGTTGATTGAAACATCCGATCGGCACAAGAAAGCGCTTGAAAAGGAAATGAAATCAATGTCGGATAAAACAGAAAGGGTGGTAAAAAACGCCTTGATTATTGGAGGCGTTCTGGCTGCCACTTATTTTGTGGTAAGCCAACTTTCCTCCTCAAAAAAAAAGAAAAACAGAGCCAAAGCGAAAGCTTTATTGACTAATCCGACTGATGAAATAGAAGAGGAAGACGAAACACCAAGCGTGTACTCTCAAATCAGTGCCAAGGTAGCTGACACGGCTACTATTGTTCTGATCGACCTGGCAAAAGACGCCTTGGCAGAGTTCTTAAAAAACAGAAAACAGCAAAATGGCGATACTTAAAAGTTTAGAGCAAAGCTGTTCTCTCGGAAAAAAATCTATTGCCGTTTTGGTCGATCCGGATAAGGTAGATAGTCCATCAGAGCTAGATCCACTTATTCGATTGGCCAATGAAAATTGTGTCGACTTCTTTTTTGTGGGGTGGAGTCTAGTGACT
>JABFSY010000014.1 GCA_013140395.1 Cyclobacteriaceae bacterium | reverse complement strand
ATTCACAGAGTTATAAAATTCTTGCCAAACGTTTGCTCTGCGCAAATACCTACCATTTTACTATTGAGGCACCGCTGATCGCAAAAAAAATTCAAGGCGGTCAGTTTCTGATCATCCGTCCACACATCCTAAGTGAACGCATCCCACTTTCCGTATGCGGATGGAATCGTGACCAAGGCTCTATCGACATTGTGGTTTCAGCCGTTGGAAAAACAACAACGCAAATGAATGCGATGACTCCCGGTGATTTTTTTGAAGATGTGGTTGGCCCCTTGGGCGAACGTTCCGTGCTTCCCAATTCCATAGGAACCTGTGTCGTAATTGGCGGTGGCTATGGAACCGGAGCCATCATTCCTTCCGCCAAAGACATGAAGGCACTAGGTAATAAAGTAATTGGTATCGTGGGTGCACGCACACAAGAAAGTTTGATCATGATCTCCGAACTGAGCTAGGCTTGTGATGAAGTGTTGATAACAACCAATGATGGATCTGCTGGTCTTAAAGGTTTCGTAACAGATGCGCTGTTAAAAGTACTTGAACGCGAGAAAGTAATTTACGTGTTGGCAGTCGGGCCCGTGCCGATGATGAAAGCCGTTAGTGAAATGACACGTGCCCTACACATTGCAACATACGTTTCTCTGAACGCGATCATGGTGGATGGCACGGGCATGTGTGGTGCTTGCCGTGTTACGGTGGGTGGTGAAACAAAATTCGCCTGCTTTCATGGGCCGGATTTTGACGGCCATAAAGTTGATTTTGAAAATCTTACCAAGCGACAAAAGATGTTCGCCAAACAAGAGAAGATAGCCTTTGACAATATGCACCTATGAACGATCAGACCGCAAAAGAGCCTCATGTTTTGAATAAGCGCGAACGTTCGATGATCGCTCATCAGGAAATGCCCCTGCGCCCCCCACAAACAAGAATCCATAGTTTTGACGAAGTACCAATCGGTTATTCAGATGAACAGGCGCGAACTGAATCGTTGCGATGCTTGCATTGCACCACACCAGCCTGTATCGGGGCTTGCCCGGTAGGAATTGACATCCCCGGATTTCTCAGACTAATTGAGCAAGGCAATCCGGGGGCTGCCGCAAAAAAAATAAGAGAAACTAATTTTCTTCCTGCTGTATGCGGTCGAGTGTGTCCACAAGACAAACAATGCCAGGCGGTGTGCGTGGTGGGACGCAGAAACATTCCGGTGGGCATTGGTAATCTCGAACGATACGCAGCCGACTACGAACGGACGCACGGTCTTTTCGAAATACCCGATATCAAAGAGCCAACCGGAAAAAGAGTGGCTATCATTGGATCCGGCCCCGCTGGCCTTTCTGCTGCATTTGCATTGGCGATAGAAGGTCATGAAGTCACTGTGTTTGAAGCATCACACCGGGCCGGAGGCGTATTGGTATATGGCATCCCACGTTTTCGGTTGCCCATAAAAGTGATTGATGAAGATATCCGTTTTCTTAGCAAGCTGGGGATCCGCTTTGTCTATAACATGGTGATTGGAAAAATTCTCACCTTAGAAGATCTACTTTATAGAGAAGGCTTTGATGCTGTGCTGATCGGAACTGGAGCTGGTCTGCCGCGCCTACTCAATGTGCCAGGCTCCAATGCCAATGGCGTCTATTCGGCCAATGAATACCTTACCCGCATTTACCTGATGGAAGCAAATCGGTTTCCCAACTACAGTACTCCCGTTTTCTCAGGGAAAAAAGTGGCGGTGGTTGGAGCCGGCAATACCGCAATGGATGTGTTGCGCACAGCCAAACGGTTGGGTGCAGAACCTACTTGTTACTATCGGAGGTCGCATCAGGAGGCACCGGCACGCTCAGAGGAATTGAAACATGCGGAGCAGGAAGAAATGAACTGGCGCTGGCTTTCTAATCCGGTAGAATTTATTGTAGATGAAGATAATTTTGTGAAGCAGATAAAATGCGAACGCATGGTGTTATCTGAACCCGATGAAACCGGCAGACAAAAACCGGTACCTACCGGAGAATTTTTTGTAGAGGAGTGCGATACGGTAGTGATGGCGTTAGGGTGTAGCGTTAATCCGATCATACCTTCTACCGATGCAGAGATTCGCACCAATAAGTGGGGTGTTATCTTAGTTGATCCTACTACTTGCCAAACCAGTAAGACTGGAGTGTTTGCTGCGGGCGATGCGATCACGGGCGGGTCTACCGTTATTCAAGCCATGGGCCAGGCGAAGAAAGCCGCAGCCGGCATTCACGAATACCTGATGGGGAAATCAAATTCCGCTTTGAAAGCCTGAGACTACGCAATAGTTGGCACAGAGTGAAAGTTGAGGCGGGGCTCAGCCACAACCATTGAATCAAATTACACGAGTCTTGCATTTTAGAACCAGCAAAGTAATACGATTTTATTCCGCACCTGACAATGATATTTGTCATCTATGTGGCAGTATATTTTTCAACCAAATCAAAAATATATCTGACTAATCTGAAACGGAAGAAGCAGCCAGAACGTTAGCTAAGTGTAACCTTTATCGTTGATAAGGATTAACAAGATTGTCTTGAAAACATCAAGACGGGAATTTCTAAAATACACTTTTATGAACACCACATCCAAAGTCCTTACCGGAGTTTTAGTGGGAGCATCAGTGGGCATTATTGCCGGTATCTTGATTGCACCCGACAGTGGAAAACGGACTCGCGAAAAAATCGCGGGAAAAACCAGAGACCTGAAAAATCTAATGACTGATTCGATGGTGGGTGTTAAAAATGCTTACAACAGAGAAATTGATTCTTTAATGAATAATGGAAAATCAGGAATTGAATCCATGAAAAATGCATTAAAAGTCTGACTCTTGGTTGAGCCGTTTCATTCAAAGATGGCTGGTAATGATGCTAGCCATCTTTTTTCAATACATCTCGCGACATATTGCCGCAGCATCTTGGATTTTCACAATTATTCCTGATGGTGTGAACGCCTGAAAAAATTATGATCATTTAGCGATAACTATTTAGTTTGAGCGATGATCATTGTCATAGTATAAAAGCGAGCAACGCTCGCACTTTATATCATGAAAAAATGGTTCAACAACGTTTTAACGGTTTGCTTGTGCCTGCTTTTGAGTCTACTAGCAAATTGCTCGCGAGAGGACAAGGTTGTTCCCTCACCGCCTCTGGCTATCTCCAATCTTCTTCTCGATCACCCACAGTATATAATTGGAACTTCGCCTACCTTCGACATCGTAGGAACCCTTACCTTTAGCGGTGCGCAACAGGGAATAAAAAATCTTCGGGTCACTTCCACCCTTGGGTTGGATTTGACCGTTGCTGTCAGCGGTGTCCAGCTAGAAAGCGGTCTGCTTACCGGGGTTTTTACATTAGAAATGATCACTACCCCAGGTACTTATTCTTTTACCCTATGGATCATTGATGGCAAGAATCGCAGTTCAAACAAGTTAAACGGTTCATTTGAAATGATCGTTGATCCCAACAAGAGGCCGACTGCCGTTGTGCTGCAATCTGTTACATGGGCTGCTGGTTCTAAATCACCTCAACTTACCTGGACAAAAAACACTGACGATGATTTCTCAGCTTATATCGTCACCCGTTATTTTCCTTTCGTGAGCCGTTATGGCTTTGAAGAGTCGGTTGAAGTGGCCAAAATATCCGATCAAAATGTGACGACCTTTTTTGATCCGGAAAATCATTCAGTTGGTTTCAATTATTTATACAGCGTATCCGTTTCTAACAATAAGTTTACAACGGAAAGCAATCGGATGGAATTTGCTCATCCGAACGCCACAAAAATTTCCGCTTCGCTGAACCCAAGAGCACTTCCCCTCTTTTCATCTTCCGGTGATAGGATGTATTTTATCAATGATGAAACCTATTTTGGCCGCCCACCCACTCTCAAAGCAATTTCCACTCAATCAAACGAAGTGGTCAGAAGTTATGATTTCGCTATATCAAGCCCGTATCTTCCTCTTGCTCTAAGCAAAAATGATTCAAAACTATATACTGTACTGGAGAATTCTCTGATGGTGCTTGATGCTTCAGGATTGACAGTTTCAATGACCATTCCGTTAAGTTTCTATGGTTCTAGAATTGCGTGCGGTAGAGCCGATCGTTTATATGTGCTTGCCTACGCACCAGCTTCCGTTAAAGGGAAGATTAAAATTCTGGATGCGACCACCGGCATGGAAGTTGGAGAAATTGAAATACACGATGTTGAGTTGCAATCGTTGGTGATTTCACCGGACGGCAATACGCTATACGGGGTGGGTCAGCCAATGGACCGAGGCCTTCCGGTGGGACGGCTGACTATTTATAAAGTTGATATTAGTACGGATATTGGAAGTGTGCTAACAACCCGTACCGCGTCAAACCAAGTACAGCTTCAAATGAGTTCAAACGGGCAGAAACTTTATATCGAGCAGCACTTCTATCCATCTACTAATACGCTGCTCGATGTGTGGAGTTCGTCAACATTGGAGAGCATCGGTCAATTCAACGTATCGAATGTGCAAGGTTATTTGATGAGCGATACTTCTCTACTTGGGTTTACCTACAGTAGTGACGAGCACAGTCCCTCCGGATTCTATTATAAATTAACGCTATCTGATCTTACTGGTAATTCAATGTCAAAATTTTGGCAATATTTTTCGGGATGGTCTGGCGATAACGCGGTAATGCTATTCTTTTCAAAAGATCTTAAATCGCTCTATCTGTTTGACGAGCACCGAAAATGCTCGGTAATTGATCTGTCGCTTTAGCCAATGCAGCTGTTGTTTTCGAAATACATGATCAATCTTTTGTTATCCTATGTTTCGCTATTGTTCGCTCACCAATAACCGCTCGAAATCACTCCATCAAATCAACCTTTGCGCACGAAGATGGATTTAAGAGCCATCGCTCCGAAGCCTTCTACTTTGCAGTCAATATTATGATCTCCATTGGTGAGTTTGATGTTCTTCACTTTGGTACCTGCCTTAATGGATTTTGATGCGCCTTTCACGGGTAAATCTTTGATAAGCACAACCGTATCACCATCCTGAAGCACGTTTCCATTCGCATCTTTCACGATGGACGTGTCAACCTCTTCTGCAACAACTTCACTCTTTTCTTTGGGGGTCCATTCGTGGCCACATTCAGGGCACATCAT
>JABFSY010000485.1 GCA_013140395.1 Cyclobacteriaceae bacterium | reverse complement strand
GTTTCTTCTTTATCCACATTGAAAAACTCGGCAATCATTGGTTCGATGACTTTCCATTGGTCAAACCGTAAATTATCAATGAGTACAAGAAAAGTTGGAATCGAAGGATTGAGTTCTGGTAAAACTTTTTTCTTTAGCAACTGATGAGAAAGCAATGGCTTGTCGATGTTGGGATTGTTTAACCAACTCTCATAATTACGCCTAATGAATTTACAGAAATTACTATTCGCTTCTACTTTCTGAGACTCCAGCACTTCGGCCATATCGTGATTTTCGGCATCGTCCATCTGAAGTTCCCAGAAAACCAATTTTCGGTAGAGATCAGCCCACTGTTCGTGATTCATCTCATCCAAAAAGGCCATGCTAATCTTACGGAATTCCTGCTGGTAGTTGGAATTGGTTTTTTCGATCACCAGCCTTTTGTTATCCAATATTTTTTTAATAGATAAAAGTATTTGACTTGGATTAATTGGCTTAATAAGATAATCATCAATCTTTCCCCCAATAGCATCCTCCATTATCCGCTCCTCCTCATTTTTGGTAATCATAATAACAGGCAAGTTGGGCTTGATCGACTTGATTCGCCCCAGTGCCACCAAACCAGAAATGCCAGGCATATTCTCATCCAAAAAAACAATGTCAAAATGCTTGGCCTCTGCCTGCTCAACGGCATCAGAGCCATTGTTCACAGGGGTAATATCGTACCCACGTTGTTGGAGAAAGAGAATATGAGGCTTCAGCAGGTCTATTTCATCATCGGCCCACAAGATATTGTATCTTTGCATAGAACAAATTTTTCCGAATTTAAACAATTTCGTTCCCTATTAAAACCAACTTGATGCGACAGTCTGCAAGAAGTCTTGTTATTTTCACCGGTCGATCGATTTAAATAATTAAGTAGCCCAAAAAAAGGTCGAAAGTGAACAAAAAGAAAATTATCAATGACCCTGTGTATGGCTTCATTTCTATAAGAAGTGAGTTGATATATGATATTATTCAACATCCCTATTTTCAGCGCTTGCGTTATATCAAACAGCTTGGACTGAGCAATCTTGTCTACCCTGGTGCACAGCATACGCGTTTTCACCATGCCCTGGGCGCCATGCATTTAATGGGGCGGGCCTTGGGAACATTGCGGGCAAAAGGTATAGAAATAAGTGAGCAGGAATTAGAAGCTGCTCAGATTGCCATCCTCCTTCACGACATTGGCCATGGACCATTGTCGCACACGCTTGAGCAAACACTTTTGCAGGGTGTGCCCCATGAGAGTCTCTCCTACTTATTCATGAAATCGCTAAATCAGCAGTTTAATGGTCAACTTGAATTGGCGCTTCAGTTTTTTAGAAATAGTTACCCTAGAAAATTCTTTCATCAACTCATTAGTGGTCAACTCGACAACGATCGGCTAGACTATTTAAAACGCGACAGCTTCTTCACAGGGGTCATGGAAGGCACGATTGGAATCGATCGAATCATAGAATTACTGAATGTACATGATGGAATGCTTGTGGTGGAAGAAAAAGGAATATTCAGCATTGAAAGCTTTCTCCATGCACGCAGACTCATGTACTGGCAAGTGTATCTCCATAAAACGTCAGTGAGCGCGGAACGGATGCTCGTCAATTTGATTCGGAGGGCACAATATCTTTTCAATGCAGGAGACTCACTACCAGCAAGTGAATCGCTAAAATTGTTCCTTAAACAAAACTACTCACTGGGTGAGTTTTCTACGCAGCCCGACCTACTAGAAACTTTTGGTCAATTAGATGACAGTGACATTTGGGGAGCTATTAAACTTTGGAAAGACCAGCCCGATGAGATCCTTTCAGGTCTATGTAACCGGCTTTTAATCCGAGAGTTGTTTCAAATCTCATTGCGTGTAGACCCTATTAAGAAAACGGAAATAGAGAAAGTGAGACAGGCCGTTCATCAGTCATTCGGCATTTTAAGAAAAGACGCAAACTATCTTTTCTCCTATGGCACAGTAAGCAATGAGGCATACATAACGGGCGGCCAGCCCATCAACATTCTGACTAAAACAGGACAGGTGATAGATATCGTAGAAGCCTCCGATCTGCCTACCATAAAGGCGATGAGTAAAATCGTTGAGAAAAACTATATATGCTGGCCTAAAAACATATATTTGTAGCTAGGCAGTTGGCTATGAGCGAATTGGGACTCTCTCGATCCTCGTTACTCTCGCCTAGAAAAAACTATGGAGTTTACGGTTTCGCAAATAGCTGGCATGCTGGGTGGTCAAGTAAGTGGAGACGGCACTCAGACTATCGCCATGCTTGCCAAAATTCAGGATGCTAAAAAAGGCCAGATCGCATTCCTCTCCAATCCAAAATACGAACAGTTTATCTATACTACACAGGCAAGTGCGGTGATCGTTAAAAAAGACTTTCAAGCCAAGCGTGAAATTATACCTGCATTAATTCTAGTAGATGATCCCTACAGCAGTTTCACCGTCTTGCTAGAAGAATACCACAAGCTGCTTAGCTTTCAAAAATCAGGTATTGAACAACCGAGTTTTATCGGTTCGAATACCACAACAGGTAACAACATCTACCGTGGAGCATTCAGTTACGTTGGTAACGGAGTGAGCATCGGAAATAATGTAAAAGTGTATCCGCACGTGTTTGTTGGTGACAATGTGACTATTGGCGACAACACCATTCTTCACGCGAATGTAAAGTTATATGCTGGATCAAAAATTGGAAACAATTGTGTGATCCATGCAGGTACAGTCATTGGAAGTGATGGTTTTGGATTTGCGCCACAGGCAGATGGCACCTATAAGACAATTCCACAATTGGGCAATGTTGTGATTGAGGATAACGTCTCCATTGGAGCGAATACAGTCATTGATTGTGCAACTTTATTTGGTGATTCGACAATCATCCGAAAAGGCGTTAAACTCGACAATTTGATCCAAATTGCTCACAACGTAGAAGTGGGGCAGAATACGGTGATTGCAGCCCAGGCCGGTATTTCCGGGTCAACGAAATTAGGCGAAGGCAACGTTATTGCCGGACAGGTGGGTATTGCTGGCCATCTTGTCTTAGCTAATAACACAAGTATTGGTGCCCAGGCAGGAATATCAAAATCTATTAAAGAAGAAGGGCAGAAGATACTTGGCTATCCTGCATTTGATATAAAAGACTACTTCCGCTCCTACGCGGTTTTTAAACGTTTACCAGATCTCAACGACCGCCTGCGTACCTTAGAAAAACGAATTGGCGATGGAGTAAAAATGAATGGCGAGGGTTTGGAAAATGGTAATCACACCGAATAACTACCAATAAGCACTATTTTTCATCAAAAAAGCCTCAATTTCACCCATTTAGCCTGATTCTTGGGATATCTACGAAAACTGGGTTAGATTTGCGAACTTTTTAAAAATGCTAAATCACAAGCAGCAGACCATAAAAAAATCGGTCACCATCTCCGGAGTTGGCCTCCATACAGGGGTCCAAACTAATATGACCTTTTTACCCGCCAAGCCAAATCATGGAATCAAGTTCCAGCGGATTGATTTGCCTGGATCGCCAATTATTGATGCCGACTGCGACAAAGTGGTTGACGTGTCGCGCGGAACTACCATTGAAGAGAGTGGAGCCCGAATCAGCACCATTGAGCATACCCTTGCTGTCTTGGTTGGGCTAGAAATTGATAACGTATTGATTCAACTTGACGGGCCTGAACCACCCATCATGGATGGAAGCTCTATTCAGTTCGTCAATGTTCTGAAAGAAGCCGAAACAGAAGATCAAAATGCGTTGCGTGATTTCTTCGAAGTGCAAGACTCCATTTTTTATAGAGAGGCGGCTCGAAATGTCGAAATAGCTGCGTTGCCTCTGGATGACTATCGCGTTACTGTGATGGTCGATTACAACTCACCTGTTTTAGGTAGTCAACATGCATCGATCACTAGTATTCAACAATTCGAAAAAGAGATTGCATCCTGTCGCACATTTTGTTTTTTGCACGAACTCGAAATGTTGTACAAAAACAACCTGATCAAAGGTGGCGATTTAAACAATGCCATTGTAATTGTGGACAGAGTGGTGGAGCCAGATGAGTTGGACAACATTGCAAAGATGTTGAATAAACCAAAAGTTGAAGTAAAAAAAGAAGGTATACTGAACAATGTAGAATTGCGCTACAACAATGAACCTGCACGTCATAAATTGTTAGACATCGTTGGTGATCTTGCCTTAGCAGGGCGCCCTTTAAAAGCGCAAATATTAGCTGCTCGCCCCGGTCACGCAGCCAACGTGGCGTTTGCAAAAAAGCTCAAGAAATTAATGTTGGCCGAAGGGAAGAAGGGTGTGCCAAAATACAACCCATCATTACCTCCTGTGATGGACATCAATAAAATTATCAGTACTCTTCCTCACCGTTACCCTTTTTTGTTGATTGATAAGATTATCTATCTGGATAAAGAGCGTGTAGTGGGTGTCAAGAACGTGACCATGAACGAAAATTATTTTCAAGGGCACTTTCCGATGAACCCTGTTTATCCGGGTGTTTTGCAAGTTGAATCAATGGCGCAGATTGGTGGTATTCTAGTACTCAATACAGTGCCAGATCCTGAGAACTACTGGACCTATTTTCTAGGGATAGATGAGTTTCGATTTAGAAAAATGGTCCTCCCTGGCGACTCATTGGTTATTCAATGCGACTTACTGGCGCCTATCAGAAGGGGCATTGCAAAGATGTCCGGAAGAGCCTACGTGGGCAATACGTTAGTTTGTGAAGGAACAATGACCGCAAGTATTGTTAGAAAAGATCTATGAGCTATCATCCATTAGCCAATATCCACCCCGATGCCAAAATTGGCAACAACGTGACTATCGAGCCTTTTGCAACGGTGAAATCCGATGTTGTAATCGGAGATGGTAGTTGGATCGGCCCAAACGTGGTGATTTGGGAAGGAAGTCGACTCGGAAAAAATGTTAAAGTCTATCCAGGTGCATCCGTATCCTCGATTCCCCAAGATTTGAAGTTTGCGGGTGAAAAGACCGAGACACACATTGGCGACAACACCGTCATTCGCGAGTACGTCACGATAAGCCGTGGAACCACAGATAAGTTTAAAACGGTAATTGGTAGTGATTGCCTTTTAATGGCCTATGTGC
>JABFSY010000320.1 GCA_013140395.1 Cyclobacteriaceae bacterium | reverse complement strand
AAGTTATGACGTGGCAGAACTTGAACCAAAGTCGAGGGAGGAATCCACCTATGTGTTGCAAGAGTATTTTATTCCAGTGAATAGTATCAGATCATTTATCCCAAAAATGAAGGCGATTTACGATCGTTACCATGTTAACGTAATCAACGTGTCGTTGCGCCACGCTTACGCAGACAAAGAAACCTATTTGTCATGGGCTGCGGAGGAAGTATTTGCTTTCGTGATATACTACAAACAAGGAACAGATAGGGAAGCACGTGAAAATGTAAGAAAATGGACCGCTGAGATGACGGATGCTATTCTCAGCGAAAACGGAAGATGGTATTTGCCTTATCAACCTCATGCTTCTGTAGAACAATTTCAAAAGGGATTTTTAAAGGCAGATAAATATTTTGAGGTGAAGAATAGGCTGGACTCATCTCACCGTTTTACAAATAGACTGTTGGATAAGTATAGCCCTTTTATTCAAGGAGAAATTGAAAAGAAGAGAGAAAATATAAAAGGTTATTTTAGAGACGAGGCTCAGACATTTCTTACGGTACCGGAATGGTATCTGGTGTTCAATCCAAAAGAATATGCCGATTTTCTCGAGAAAGGAAATGATCCCTCCAACTTTCCTTTCTATGCGTCCATCAATGAATACTGGGCTTTGTATGATCGTTCCATGAAATTGGTATCCAATGCGTATCCAAAGAATGAAGAATACAATACGATGCTAAATGTGATAGGCATCAGTATCACTTTAGAATACACGGCAAAAATGCTTTACGAGAACACAGTGGGTCGCGTTTTTTCTTGGTTTTCAAACGGAACAATTTCTGATGAAGAGAGAATGATTGTTGAGGCGCAACGTGCTTACAGTAATTTCATTTATGACAAGGCATGGTACGAATTTAAATTTATGCCGTGGGTAAAACGAATATGGAGTATTTCAAATAATGCCAATAGCAATTGGTTCCGAAAAATGGAGCGTACGCTGTTCTTTACGCTTGAATTTACTTTTAAGGCTGGTTATGCAAGCCTTATTGAATGGGCTGCCAAGGCCAGTTATGAGGAACCCGTCACAGATATCTTTCTCCTTGTTTCAACGACCGATTCTTTGCAAACCTTCCAGAATGTAAAAATGATTCATCAGGAAGGCGAAAAGAAGATAATCGGCATAAAAAGGTGGGGTTCGTTTACCAAAACTATTCTTTCAATTGCAGACCAGAATATTGACATCTTGGAAATTGGTGGAAATGATGAAATACTGGTTTCTGTGTTGGTTGAGAGAAAGGAAAAATCGAATTTGGATCACTACGAATTGTTGTATGAATCATTAGTAGTGAGCGATATGAATTTGGTCAGAGAAGTGTATCTGATTTCTGTGCCCAAATTGTTGGGCTTTGTGAGAGATTCTAAACAGCAAGGGATAGAGGTTGAACACATATTTGACTACTGAAGGTGTGATCGAGCCACCAAAATTGGCCCCTGATTTTGTTCAACACTCGGGAGCTTGGCAGTGAGTACTTAAGGTGTAATGGTGAAAAGACTATCGGTCAGAATCTTATCTTATAATGTTATTCACATACGCGAATTTAACCAAGCCGGCCAGATTAGTAGCCCCTGTTTTTTTAAGAATATTTTTGCGATGGGTTTCCACTGTGCGTTCGCTGATAAACAGTATTTCGGCTATCTGTTTGCTACTCATTTCACGCGCCACCAATTTTAAAATCTCTATTTCACGCGGTGTCAATACTCCGCTGTTCTCTGTGGTGGGTTCACTGATCAATATTTCCGCAACAGCATCGCTCATAAATCGTTTGCCTTCTGAGACTTTTTGCAATGCGGCTGATATGCTATTGTAGGTGTCTTTTTTGAGAATATAACCACTGGCCCCAGACCTGAACAATTCACGCACCACTGAAGGGTCATCATGCATGCTCAACACAATGATTTTTGCCTCTGGCTGAGCAGCGCTCATTGCCTTCACTAGATCCAGACCATTGATGCCAGGCATTTCATAGTCTGTAATCAAAACATCGAAGTCATGATTCTTAATGAGCTCCAAAGCCTCCTGACCAGAAGACGCAGTGGCCTTCACTTCATAAGGATCTTGAAGAAGATTTTTCATTCCATCCAGCAAAATACGATGGTCATCTTCCAACAAGACGGAATACTTTTTCATATGAGGTAAAATTCGCTCAAAGCGTTTATTAAACCAAGCCACGGGTAATCTAATCTGTTTTGCACCAAAGGAACGGATGCCCAAACGGATAGTAAATACCGACTGCTAGGTATTTACGCTTCGCTAAGAACAACCTCATGAGCTACCTTCAGTGGCACGGTAATGGTAACGGTATTGTTCTTTCTCCCGACTATGGTATCAAACTCGATTTGACCTTTTATTAATTGCATCCGCGTTTGAATGGTACGCCATCCATTACTTTGTTTGCTGTTCTGAAAGCTGGTGAGGTCGTAACCCATTCCATCATCTTCGATGGTGAGTACTACTTCTTCGCCATAACCTGTAAATGAAAGTGTGAGGTAGGTAGCGTTGCTGTGTTTGGTGATGTTGGAAACCAATTCCTGGATAATTCTGTACAACGAAATTTCAATCAAATCAGGTAAGCGGTCAGCTACTTCGTACACGGCAACCTCCGATTTTAGTTTTGCGGATTGATTGATACGTCTGATTAGCTCTTTAGTGGCTGGCACCAACCCTTCTTTCATCAATATGGGAGGCATGAGGTTGAAGGCAATGTTACGAATCTCAGATTGTATGTCATTAAGCAGCTTTTCAGAATTTTCTACCAATGAAATAGTCTTTTCCTGGTTGCTGGTGTTTTTGATGGACTGTACCGTGAGTTGCAAAGCGGATACCAACTGACCCATGCCATCGTGCAGGTCGGCTGCAAATCGCTTACGTTCTTGCTCCTGCGATTCAATCACGGAATTGATTTGCAATTCACGCATTCGCAGCTTCTGTTGCTGCGCTATTACTTTTTGTTGTTGCTTTGCTCGGTAGCGCCACACATACACTAAGAGCGCAAATAGGGCCAGTACTGAGGCCAGACCACCGATGATAAAATAGTTTCGTTCAATGGCCGCAGCCTTCAGTTTGTTTTCTTGGTCTAGTAGCGCAATCGCTTGTTTATTTTTATTGGTTTCGTACTTGGTTTGTAATTCCAATAGTTGCTTTGATTTTTGTTGTTGAAACAAAGAATCTTTGGCAACACTATATTCAATATGTTCGCGGTAAGCGCCTCGGAAGTCTGCCGCTTTCGCTTTACTTTCTGCAAGGGCTTCGTGAGCTTGCATGATTTGCTCCATTGCTTTTATGCTGGTGGCGATATTGAGGGCTTGCTCACCATATGCAAGAGCCTCCGCTTTATTTCCTTGTTTTGCTTCCAGGCGAGCCAATTGCGAAAGCGTAAATGACAACTCTTTTTTATTGTTGTACTCTTCGTGCAATTTTTTTGCCTTAGCAAAGTAAAATTTCGCTTTTTCGGTTTGCTCTGACTTTGTATACGCTATTGCTGCGTTGCTCAAGGTGGTCGCTAAAAACTGTCGCACATTTTGCGCTTCAAACTCCTCGCTTGCCAGTAGTGAATAGTATATCGCGCTGTCGTACCGGGTGAGACTTAGATAAACAGCCCCCAAATTGGAGTGGCACGCAGCTTGCCCAAACTTGTTTCCCAATTTTTGATAGATGGCCATGGCCTGACGGTAATAGCTGATGACTTGTTGATACTCTTTTTGCGCGCGAAGCACAATGCCAATGTTGGTCATTACCATCGCAATTTTACTTTCGTCATGCAGGCCTTCATAAATTTTTCGCGCATCAAAGTAGTGACTCAATGCTTTTTCATAGTCGCCCCGTTCATCATAGATAATTCCAAGTGTATTGAGTGTGTTGGCAATTTTGGAAGAGTCGCCCAGTTTTTTTCGCAAGGCAAGTGCTTGTGATTCGTATGCCAGCGCTTCATCGTAACTTCCCTGTGCCTCAAACGTCACACCTATATTGTTGAGTGCCTCAGCTTCCAAGTCTTCGGATTTTTCTCTTTTTGCAAGATCCAATGCTACCAATCCGTACCTGCGTGCTGAGTCGGCATTGATAAAGCGATATTCCCAGCATAATTCCAGTAACGTGGTGACCCTGGCTTTTCCCTCAGCTTTTGGCAAAGCCCTTTTCAAACTGTCGAGAATTTTGGTTTGGGCTATGGAATAACAAGTGACAAACATTAAAAAAGCCGTTCCAACAAGGCAAAGAAAAACCTTTCTTGATGTGCCCATACTAAAGTGGTTCATGTGTACCATGGGCAAGGGTGTGTGATATACCTACCTCTGGGTATATGCAAATTACCAATTTCCACGGATTGCTAAAGAGGGTTTTGGCCGGTTTCTTTGTTACGCAAACATACGATGTATAAGACGACCTAAGGGAGTGTCTTAAGCATTCAAAAGATTGTGATGGCTGGTTGGGATGGCAGATTCCCGAACCGCTTTAGTTTGAATACCCTGCGGCAAAAATTAAAATTAACCCATGAAACAAAAAACAAAAAATTGCTTGCTGAAACTGAGTGTTCTTTTTTTTGCTTTCACCATTGCCACTACAACGCTGGCGCAGGAAAAAAAGAAAAAGAAAGGCTTAAACCTTGGTGAGCGCATTGGCAAACTGACGGGTGACATTCTCACTTCCAAAACTGCCGACCTCAAACTTACTGTAGCTAAACCCACTTACTATTGTGGCGTTTTCCCCATGAGTGTGGGCACTACCGAATCTAAGTTAATGCCAGCTACTACGGTGGAAGGCGACCACGTGGTGAGCATCTCCTTCTTTAAGAACGAAGGGGCTGGTGTGTATAAGATTGAAGGAGACGTGAAACTCAACGGAGAGCCGATGCAATACTTGGGCCTTGGCTCTTACATGTCGCACACGTCTGTTCCATATGCTAAAAGCCCAACGATTGAAATTACAACCAAGACGGGCGACAAGGCTTCCTTTGTTCTTGACGCGATTCCGGAAATTAAATTACTGTCTGTGAATGGCCAGAGCTCATTGCCCCTGGTAGATGTTTCAGAAGACATGGAAATTGAAATCTTCAATCCGGCTGGAGCCGAAAAAACACGCATAAAAGTTTCGTTGCTTACGGATGTAATGGGTGTGCG
>JABFSY010000116.1 GCA_013140395.1 Cyclobacteriaceae bacterium | reverse complement strand
CATAGATACTCTCCAAGCCAAATGATTGAATTGCATAAAACAAGGTATCCATTTGGCCACGAAGAGAGCAAGATTCGAACAAATTTCGCCAACTTCACAATTGCTGATGATGACTTTGATCCTATTTGCCTAAAAGGGAAATATTGGGAGTTAATAAAGTTGGATATTATTCAGTCCTTACAATCTTGACTTTTCTCTTCATATGTCAAGGGCTGAACTAGGATACCGAGCTACTTAACATCACACTCACCTCTACCTGAAATTCCTCCCCTCGGCCCATATCTTGGTCTGCTCAAAAACGGGCGCTGGCTTTTTGTTACGCGGATCGTGCACCACTGTCTTTTCATCTGCTCGCGATGGCATAACGGATAGTTCTTCGCTCAGTGAAGCCGTTAGGGTGCGAAGCAGCGATGATAAATCGAAGCAGCGCTTTACAATCACGTGTATCACTTCGCCTTCGCGCTGTAGCTTACCTTCTACCATCAGCAGGCGCGACTGGATAACTTCCTTGCGATAGTGATCAAATTGCTTTTTGAAAAGCACCAAATTGGCCACACCAGTCTCGTCTTCGAGTGTGATGAAGCAAACACCCTTAGCCGTGCCGGGTCGCTGTCGTACGAGTATCAGACCCGCTACTTTAACAAGCGCTCCTTCTTTTGCGCTTGCCAATTCAGCAGTAGAAATCGCATGTAACTGCCGAAGCTGTTCGCGCACAAAACTTACCGGATGCGCCTTGAGTGACAATGCTGTTGACGCATAGTCGTGCACGACATGTTCAGAAGCTGTCATCGCAGGAAGCTCTACCGATGTGTCTTCTACCACTTGGCTTCCAAAAATAGCAGTGGGTTTCTCTCTCGTGGATACTTCCCACAGAGCCTCTCGCCTATCGTGCTGCAACGAACGAAAAGCATCTGCATCGGCTAGTTTTTCCAGGGTTGCTTCGCCTAAGCCCAATTCGCGCAATTGGTGCATAGATATAAATCCTTCGCCTCTCCGATCGATCAATAGTTTCATTTCTTCTTCTCGCAATCCTTTCACTTGGCGGAAGCCCAATCGCACCGCACAATATTTGCCTGATTTTTCTTCCAATTGATAATCCCAGTTAGAAAAATTTACATCCACAGGCCGAACATCTACTCCGTGATTGCGCGCATCGATCACCACTTGCGCAGGTTGATAAAAACCCATCGGCAAACTATTGAGCAATGCGCCCGTAAACACATCGGGGTAATAGCACTTGAGCCATGAAGAGACATAAACGAGTAATGCAAAACTAACTGCATGACTTTCCGGAAATCCATAACTACCAAAACCTTCCAACTGTTTGAAAACCCGTTGAGCATACTCAGGCGCGTAGCCTTTCGTTACCATTCCGTTCACTAGCTTATCGCGGAAATAAGAAACTTTTCCTTTCGCTTTGAAAGTGGCCATGCTTCTGCGCAATTCATCGGCTTCTGTTGGTGTGAACCCAGCAGCTACAATGGCAATCTTCATGGCTTGCTCTTGAAACAAAGGAACACCTAATGTGCGAGCTAAAATTTCTTTCAGCTCTGGTGATGGATACTCGATCGTCTCTTCGCCATTGCGCCTGCGCAAATACGGGTGCACCATATCCCCTTGAATAGGCCCCGGCCGCACAATAGCCACTTCAATAACGAGATCATAAAAACATGTTGGACGCAAGCGCGGCAGCATGGATTGCTGTGCACGACTTTCAATTTGAAAAACACCAATCGTATCGGCATGGCTCACCATCTCATACACGGCAGGATCATCCTGCGGAATGTTAGCCAACGTCAAATCCAAGTTGTAGTGCTTCTTTGCCAGATCAAATGCTTTTCGAATGCAAGTGAGCATGCCCAACGCCAGTATATCAATCTTTAAAAACTTAAGCGCTTCAATATCATCTTTGTTCCATTCTATGTTGGTGCGGTTTTCCATACGCGCATTTATGATCGGACATAAATCAGATAACTTTCCTTGCGTAATTACAAAGCCACCTGTATGCTGCCCCAACTGACGGGGGAATCCCATGAACTGAGCTGTTAGCTCCAACACTTTTCGGATCGTAGGCTCATCGGGGTTGATGCCCTGCGAAAGAATCCGTTCGCGATCAAAGCCGTCTTCTGAAAAACTCCAGATCAATCCTGACAATCGGGTGATGACATCTACCGATAACCCCATGGCCTTGCCCACATCGCGGATGGCACCCTTGTGGTGTAACTCGGTTACCGTGGCTACAATCGCTGCGCGGTCACGGCCATACTTATTGTAAATGTATTGCATCACTTCTTCGCGCCTCTCGTGTTCAAAGTCCACATCAATGTCCGGAGGCTTGTTGCGGGCAGCTGAAATGAATCGCTCAAAAAGTAAATCGAACTTGGCGGGATCCACCGAAGTAATACCTAAACAATAACACACCGTAGAGTTAGCAGCAGAGCCTCTTCCCTGACAAAGAATTTTTTGTTGACGAGCGTACCGCACAATATCGTAGACAGTAAGAAAATATTCGGCATAGTTCATCTGTTCGATAAAGTTTAGCTCGTAGTGAATCGTGCCTTTTACTTTTTCGGGTATCGTTTCACCAAAGCGCTCGTGTGCTCCTTGCCAGGTAAGGTGCACTAATTCAGCTTGAGGTGTGCGCCCATCGCTGGTAATCTCTTTTGGGTATTGATACTTCAGTTCGTCCAACGAAAAGGTACAAGCCTCGCCTATCAGCCGCGCCTGCTCCATGGCTTCTGGATAAGGCTTGAACAGACGGTGCATTTCTTCGATCGTCTTTAGGTATCGTTCAGCATTGGGATGAAGACGAAAACCGGCCGTCTGAATCGTGCACTTCTCACGCACACAGGTCACAACGTCTTGTAATTCTCTTCGCTCTGCAACATGGTAATGCACATCGTTAGTAGCTACCATAGGAATATTTAGCTGCAAGCTGAGTTGGTGAATGCGATGTAGCAGTTTAGCATCTGTTCCATGGTACACGCGCGTAGCCGCGATGGATAATGATGTGCCCAGTGCATGGCGATATTCTTTTACGGCTTCCATGAAAGATCTTTCAAACTGAAAATCATCGTTGAGTACAGTGGGTGACACTACTATCCATTTTATTTCTTCGGCATGTTGGTATACATCGGCTTTGTACAATTCGCACTTCCCTTTTTCGGTGCGGAGATTTCCTACCGTGAGTAAGTGCGATAAGCGCGAATAGCCGTTTTTGTTAGTAGGATATGCCAGTAAACTTGGTCCATCTTGAAGATCAACCCGGCAGGCAGGAATAAATTTAATACCAAATTTTTTTGCCGCTACATGTGCGCGAACAATCCCTGCCAGCGTGTTTCGATCAGTGATGGCAATGGCATCATAGCCGAGCGCAGCCGATTGCTTCACCAATTCTTCCGGGTGCGAAGCGCCACGCAAAAAACTGAAGTTGGATGTAACTTGAAGTTCGGTGTAGGCCAAAGTTTAGATTTAAGAATTACATTTTAGATTTTAGACGTAAGATTTAAGACGTAAGACATAAGATGTTAGACTTGAGTATTGAGAGAATTTCACGTCTCCTGTCTTATGTCTAGCATCTTATGTCGCTCTAAGAAAAATACCCATGCAAAAACCACGTATATGTTTCCTCATGATAGTGACCTAACCGAAACAGCCAATACCGATGCCCCTCTTCGTCTTCCACTCGGTAGTAGTCGCGGTGCTGGCCTTGCTGCAGCCACCACTCTTGTTCAATACGTTCAGGGCCATCGGCCTTTACGATGGAATGCACTTTTCCGTTATGACGAAATAGCAAAGGAGGATAATCAGGAATAGGTGCAGTTACTTCGATGCGTAACGGTGAAGGAAGCAACTGCACCGGCCGGATCACATCCGTACGCCAATCCGCATCAGGTTTTTCTTTAAGAGAGTCTGTAGGTTGGAATGATCGCTCTGGCCAATGATGCTGAGCTGGTAAGTAGCGATGAATGCGATCTGCACCAATTTTGTTGGTCAATCTGTCTACCAACTCCGACAAGCGCAAGTCTTCCAGTCCACCAACAGCTTCCCACATCTTTTCTTGTTGAGGCAAGTGATCTTCTACTTTGGGAGCTTCCAACACAAACAGCTCAATACCAAGAGCCGGCTCCATAGAAGATATTTTGATTTCAAACAACTTGAACAGATGTGGTACATGATATGAAGCGCGACTGGTAGCAATTGAAATCTGCTCTACCTTTCCATCTACCCGATAGCCTTTCAGTACAGCGGTGCGCAATCCCTTTTGTTCTTGCTGTAAGCGCAGACATAGTTTCTCTAATAACTGCTTCAACGCCATCTCAATGCCCACGGCAGTCACGATCGGTTCTAAGCAAGGCAGCCTTTCCTGATACTGCTCTACAGGTTGAATGGGCTCCAGCATTTCCATCTCCTGCCCTATGGCTTTATTCAATTGCTGTAGAAATTGCGGACCGAAACGCTTGCGCATAGCGGTGCGCGGCAAGCGAATGAATTGTTTGATCTGGTGAAGCCCTAACTTATGCAATCGCTCTACGGTTTCTTGCTCTAGCCGCAACGCCTGAGGTGGCAGCTGCAATAAAGCATCGATGTGCTGACCTGGTGGAGTGACTCCGCCTTTCTTTTCATAGCGCGCTATGGCCCAAGCAGCACCGGGCGTGTCAGCCATAGCAGCCTTTACAGAATAGCCACGGGCCATTATTTTTTGAATAATGTCGCTGAGATATTTTTCTTCACTGCCCCACAAATGTGCACAGCCGGTGGCATCGAAGAAAAGACCATCGGTAGAATCGATTGCTACAAAAGGCGTGAAACGAATACACCACTCACCCAATTTGCTCAGCACACGACTGATTTTGCCAGGCTCGTCATCGAGTACTTCTAATGATGGAACGAGTGCGCGGGCATCAGCCAATACCATACCTCTCTTCAGTCCGTTGCGCTCAGCCTCTGCATTTATTGCGGTGACAATCATGCGTCCGTGCGAAGGCATTCGCAGCACCAGCGGCCGCCTTTTTAATTCAGGCTGCCGGAGGCTGAACCAGTCGGTAGCAAAATACCGAAACCATATAGACACGAAGCGCTTGCCCATGGATTCATCCTGTTTGTTTGATTGGATATCCAACACTGGTTGCTTGGTCATCATTGCTGATATGAACGAAGCCATTCTTTCTCCATTGCAG
>JABFSY010000176.1 GCA_013140395.1 Cyclobacteriaceae bacterium | reverse complement strand
CTTTATTTTAAATGTCTCAGATCCATACATCGTTTCTTTTCCTAAAAGTTCAACCTTGTAGCCTTTCTTTTTGTAGTCTAAAAAAGTGCTTGGAAAATCGCCTCCTATGTTAACTTTAAAATTGGCTGTTGCTTCCGCGTCACTTTTTTCGGGTTTCATAGTCATTTGATTAGTTCCCCATAGCGTAGTTCCATCAAATACTTCCTGACGAAACTCCATTCCTTGAGCAGAAACGCTGCTGGTTTGGCGACCATCTTTTAATTGAATCATAGTCATAGGCAATTCCATAGTTTGAATTTTTAGTTTGGCAGTAAACTTCAAACCTTGCACAGCTTCCCATTTTGCCTTGCCTCCGGTGTTTTCAAAGTACTTTTCAAGAATTTCATCTACTGTTTGAGCCTGAGATACAAATGCACAGGCCAGCACCATCAGGGCCATCATTAATTTACGCTTCATTGGATAGGGTTTAAATTGTTAAAATTCTGTTATCACACGTTTTATACAGACAATATGTTGCCAATAAGGTTCGAAAATTACAGGAAATTTTTGTCAGTGAAAGGACTCAGTTGATGATTACCTAATCTAATTCAGCTGGCTTCACTACTTTTACGGCTAAAACAATCTGAAAGATGTTGAAGAATTGGGTTTTAGTCTTTATTGGGGCAATTGCTTTTGTTTACTCAGCCTCTGCACAAGTGCTGAATCCGGCCAAATGGTCCACCTCAACAACAATAGAATCTGCAAAAATTGGAGACGAGCTAGATTTGATTTTTAAAGCGACCATCGATAACAGTTGGTACTTGTATTCTTCTGAATTTGATTGCGAAGATGGCCCCATCAAAACCACCTTTACTTTTAAGCAGAATGCAAGCTATCAACTCGTGGGGAAGCTGAACGCCACCAACCCCACCGACAAACACGATAAAATCTTTGAATGCGATGTGAAGATTTTTAAAGGCGCTGCCGAATTCCGTCAACGGATAAAAGTTCTTGCGACCAATCTCAAAGTAGAGGGAGAATACGAATATCAGGTTTGCACCGAATTAACAGGACAATGTGTGACCGGCAATGGGGAGTTTGTGTTTGACAAGATTAAAGTAGAAGACAAGAAGGGAGAAGTTAGAAGTCAGAAGATAGAGGAGGTTCCCGGTTTCCAGTTTCCGGCTCTGAGTTCGCAGCCAGAGGTTATTGATTCAGTAAAACCAGCAACCGGCAACCAGCAACTAGAAAGCATATCGGGCCCTATTTTAGATTCAACTTTAGTTCAAGACGAAACAAAGGGGCAATCACTTTGGGGTTTTTTTCTCCTGGCATTTTTAGCCGGTCTTGCGGCCCTACTTACTCCCTGTGTCTTCCCAATGATTCCAATGACGGTTAGTTTTTTTACCGGGCGCGGCACGAAATTACAGGCGTTAATTTACGGGCTATCTATTATTGCGATCTACACAGTTATCGGTGCCGTATTAGCTCCGTTGATGGGTCCCGAGACGGCCAATCATTTATCAACCGAATGGATTCCTAATTTGATTTTCTTTTTGGTGTTTATTGTTTTTGGACTTTCCTTTCTTGGGCTGTTTGAAATTACCTTGCCGGGATCTGTTATCAACAAAGTTGATCAACAGGCTGAGAAGGGTGGGTTACTTGGAGTATTTTTCATGGCCTTTACATTGGTACTCGTTTCGTTTTCATGTACAGGACCATTGGTAGGAAGCATTTTAGTTTCTTCTGCAGGAGGAGAGTTTGTCAAGCCGATCGTAGGCATGTTTGCTTTTGCATTAGCGTTTGCAATTCCATTTACTCTTTTTGCTTTTTTCCCTGGATGGTTAAAGTCATTGCCTAAGTCAGGCGGTTGGTTGAATACTGTAAAAGTTGTGTTGGGGTTTGTTGAGATTGCACTTGCGTTTAAGTTTTTGAGTATAGCTGATCAGGCTTTTCATTGGAGAATACTTGATCGTGAGATAAACTTGGCGATTTGGATTGTGATTGTTGCTTTGATAGGTATTTATCTCATGAAGGGTTTCAGAATGCCAGGGGATACTGGAAAAGATGCGGAAGACAAACCTGTGAGCGTTCTTCGTGTTTCGTTGGCGATTGTGACATTTACGTTTTTGATTTATTTGATTCCTGGTATGTGGGGAGCTCCATTGAAAGCATTGGCGGGTTACTTACCACCTCAATCAACGCATGATTTTGATTTACTATCAGCAAGCAGAAATACAAAGGCGAATGAAATTTGTGATACGCCCAAGTTTGATGAGTTTCTTCATTTGCCGCACGGCATCAATGGCTATTTTGACTACAGGCAAGCCATTGCCTGCGCTCGTCAGCAGAACAAACCACTGTTTATCGATTTTACAGGGCATGGGTGCACCAACTGTCGCGAAATGGAAGCACGTGTTTGGAGCGATCCACAGGTGCTGCAACGATTAAAAAATGATTTTGTCGTGGTAGCATTATATGTCGATGACAAGACAGAATTGCCAGAAAGTGAATGGTATACCTCTACGTACGATAAAAAAGTGAAGAAGACGATCGGAAAACAAAATGCGGATTTGCAAATCACGCGACTGAACAACAACGCACAACCCTTTTATGTATTGATTGGAACCGATGAGAAGGTCTTGGTTTCGCCAAAGCCCTATGATTTAAAGGTTGAGAATTTCATCCAATTTTTAGACGAAGGCAAAAGAGTATTCAAAGCCAACGACTAACCATTTTATTGAGCCGATATTTTACCCTAAACTTGCACTTTAATAATCGATAAAAACTTGAGTGCGAAGTTCCTTACATCTGCATTGTCAAAAAAAATCCTGATTGCTTCTTTGGGGATCGGTTTGATAATTGCGACAATTTTTTTCTTGGATTCAAACACCTCGCTGTTCACTCAGCCCGGTGATTATGCAATAGAGGCTGATTCTAGCCGAGTAGAAATAGAGGTAAAACAACCAGTCGTTCTTTATGGAATGGTGGTTAATGACCTCTCTGTGATTGAAGATCACGTGAAAAGGAATCAACGCTTTTTCGATTTGTTCGAGACGGTTCATGTCCAGCCAAGAATTTTTCAGCAACTCAATACACTGTCACGGAGAATTTTTGACTTCCGCAAAATAGGAGCTCATAAAAAGTATACCCTCATTCATGAAAATGACTCGGTAAAGACAGCGCGGGCGCTCGTATACGAACCGAATTCAATCGACTATGTAATTTTTCATTTGAAAGACTCATTACTAGTCGAGGTATGCCAGCGCGAAGTAGTGACGGTTGAGAAATCTATTTCAGGGAGAATAGAATCATCTCTATCGGAAACCATTGAACAAATGAATATCTCACATGAGCTCACTAATAAATTCGTGGATATTTTTGGATGGCAGGTAGATTTTCAGCGTTTGCAAAAAGGAGATCAGTTTAAATTGATCTACGAGGAGAACCTGGTGGAGGAAAAGTCTATTGGGATTGAAAGAGTTTTGGCCATTTATTTTGAACATTTTGGCAAAGGAGAATATGCATTTCCGTTTGACCAAGGCGATGGACTGGATTATTTTGATGAGGATGGCAACAGTTTGCGAAAGGCATTGCTTAAATACCCGATTGAGTTTACACGCATCAGTTCACGTTATAATCTGAATCGCTTTCATCCGGTAGCAAAAGTTTTTCGTGCGCATCTCGGTACGGACTTCGCAGCGCCAACAGGGACGCCCATACGCAGTGTAGGTGACGGGAATGTAGAAGAAGCGCGGTATACGGCCAACAGTGGAAACTATGTGAAGATTCGCCACAATAGCACCTACACAACCGGTTATCTACACATGTCTAAGATCGCTGTAGGTGTTGTGGCAGGCACGAGAGTAAAACAAGGTCAAACGATCGGTTACGTGGGAAGCACCGGATTGGCAACAGGTCCTCATTTATGTTACCGCTTTTGGCGGAACGGAGTTCAGATAGACGCCCTACGTGTCGAACTACCTCCTTCTCAGCCGGTGCAAAAAGAACACATTGAAAGATTTAGTGAAGTCAAAGAATCGTTTAGCAAGCGTTTGCAATTGATTTCATTTCCGCAGCCCACTTCCAGCGAGGTAATTGTCGCGAGAAATTAGCCACCCTAGGTTTTACTTTTCTATCTTTAGTAAAAAATAAAGTGCTTAGATCGGTGAGGTTTGTTTTTGCTTTTTTTTTCTTGGCAACAACTGTCAGCTATTCGCAGAAGGTGGCAGTGGTGCTCAGCGGAGGTGGAGCAAAGGGCCTTGGACACATCGGAGTATTGAAAGCACTGGAAGAGAATGAGATTCCAGTAGATTACGTAATAGGTACCTCAATGGGTGGCATTGTGGGTGGTTACTATGCGGCAGGAATGAGTCCAAAGCAAATCGAGGACATTGCAGTATCTCGAGAATTTCTAGATTGGGTAAATGGACGACTGGAGTTGGGAAAGGACTATTATTATTTCAAGAAAGAAAATGACGCCTCATTTCTTAAGCTAAACCTATCACTAGATTCAACTTTCAGTTTTCTTATCAATTCCAGTATTGCCAACGACCTATCTTTAAATTTTGCATTAGCAGAAAAGATGGCACAGCCTTCGGCCATCTGCAAGAATAACTTCGATAGTTTGTTTGTGCCGCTGCGCGTAATGGCTTCTGATATCTTTACACAAACCGAAGTGGTACTTTCTAAAGGTGTGCTAAGTGACGCCCTGCGAACCACTCAGACGGCACCCTTTTTTTATAATCCAATTCGGGTAGATGGTAAGTATCTTTTTGATGGGGGTGTTTACAATAACTTTCCGGTTGATGTTGCCCAGCGAGAGTTTCATCCGGATGTGATTATAGGCTCGAACGTATCTTCTAAAGTATATAATACCTATCCCTTCGGAGACGATGAAAAGTTGATTTCTCGATCATTGCTGTACATGTTGTTGGATAAATCGAACCCGAGCGATGTGCCTTCTACTGGCATTTATATACAACCCAATCTACAAGACTATACGGCTTTTGATTTCAAAAATGCCAGAGCTATGATCGATAGCGGCTATTACCAGACGTTACGTCAAATACCAGAGATTAAATCGAAGATTTTCAGCCGCAAAACCTTTGAACAAGTTGCCCTAGCTCGTAATAAGTTCAATAGTAAAACCTCTCCAATAGTTGTTGACGAAATCAGATTTAATGGATTCAGAAGAAGTCAACAATTGTACCTCAATCGATTTTTTAAAAGCGGTAAGCGCC
>JABFSY010000492.1 GCA_013140395.1 Cyclobacteriaceae bacterium | reverse complement strand
CATCTTCTGAAGGCCTTTTCTCCATCTCTAACTTTAATACCTGATACATAGCCTCCAGCTTTTGCAGGTTTTGGGTCACCTCATCCTCCGTTAACCCGGTGTCTGATTGAAATTGGTTCACCAATTGTTTTTTCTCTACGATCTGATTGCTGTAATACGATTCAAGGTCAATAAATTCACCTTGCAATTTTGCTCGATCACCACGGCCATTATTAAAATCACGCGTTGAAAAAATAGCAACCGCGGCTACTCCAAAAAGGAAGATGGCAGCCGCTCGCCACACCACCACAGAGTTCCAAAGTGCAACAGACTTTGTTGGTAAGTGGCCTTCAATTCGTTGCCATAGCCCGTTGGGAGGTACTTGCGAATCAAATCCATCTCGGTTTTGACTTACAAATTCTTTCAGTGAGTCTTTCATACCATGCTAAGTTCAAGTAATTCTTTCAATTTTTTTTTTGACCGATTAAATTGGGATTTTGACGTGGACTCGCTGATGCCCATAATCTCAGCAATCTCTCCGTGGTCATAGCCTTCCAATAAATAAAGCGAGAGAACGGTTCGGTAGCCATCCGGCAAAGCCTGGATAGCTGTTTTTACTCTATCAACCGTAAATGGAAAACTCTCAAATAGATCCTGAGGCTCCTCTTCCTTTATATCCCAATCTTCCTGTTCAGGAAATCGTTCAAACCGCCTTTTTGTGTTGTGAGTAATTGCCTTATTGATCACAATCCGTTTTAACCAAGCCCCAAATGCGGAATCACCTCGGTAACTTTCCAGATTATTAAACGCACTGATAAAAGCCTCTTGCAGCACATCCTGGGCTTCCTCTTCATTATTGACAATCCGATAGCCGACATTATACATACTTCGGCTATACAGCTTATAGAGCTGGTAATAGGATTTTCTGTCGCCCTTGCGGCAACGATCGATTAACTCCTGATGGACGTGTGTTACCGGCAGTTCCAACGAAAAACCTTTACTTGGTCAAAAGACCAAGTAAAGATAACAAGGTTGCATACTACTTGATCTTCGCCAGGTTTTCTTTTGCTAACGCGAAGTCAGGGGCTATTGCAAGTGCTTCCTGAAAGTACTTTTTCGCATTTATTTTGTCCCCTTGATCAAGTGCGAGCAAGCCCTTCAAATTGACGACCGCCACTTTTACCGGAAACTCCTTGGCTTTTCCTTTCGAATCGTTATAAGATGCTTTTACGCCATCAAGATCTTTTCTTGCAAGCAAAATTTCTGCGGAGTTCGCACTCTCTTTAAATCGTTTCATTTGATACTGAAGAAACGCCATTTTATAAAGAGCAGTAATGTTGTCAGTTAACAAGTAGAGGCTCTCATAGCTTTGGATGGCCTTATCGAGGACACCCAATGTCTCGTACCCTCCGGCTGCCACTTCCAGCGCGCCCGCGTTCTTCGGATTCCTTTTTAACAACTCATTCGCGACCAGCACGGCAGATGCAGATTTCTGGTTTTGGTAATAATAAACTGCTAAGTCAAAAATGATTGAATCATTCCCTGGGTTTTCGATGATCAGATCATACAGTGCGTCTTTGGCCACTTCGTAGTCATTCCATTGAAGTGCGGCCGCGTATTTACGAGCAAAATGCTGTGTGAGTGGGTTAACTTTTGGAAGAGTATCTTTCTTTACAGGCTCAACCTTTGGTGCCGGAGCTGTTGTCGTTGCTGCCGCTGGCTCTGGATCCATTTTCCGCTGCTCCTCTCCTTTCTTTTTTCTCTGACCAAAGGAAAGCGTAGAAACTGTGACAAAAGCAATCAACAAATAGGTTCTGATTTTCATATACTAGGTTAGTTTTTAGGGTGTTTTAATTTTCAAGTGAAGTCCTTTTTCGGCTGCAATCTTAAGCATTAGTTCATACGCCTCGTCTCGGTCGTTTTTGATTTGTCCCTCCAAGATTGCCTCCTTAATCTGGTCTTTGATATCTCCAATAATTCTTCCGGGTTGGACGTCAAAAATAGTCATGATTTCATCACCATCAATGGGTGGCTGGAAATTTCTCATTTGATCCTTTTCTTCTACCTCAATCATCTTCTGTTGAACCTTCTCGAAGTTCTTCAGATACTTCGCCACTTTCTCACTATTCTTTGAAGTAATGTCCGCGCGGCAAAGGATCATCAGCGCCTCCGCATCGTTGCCGGCTTCAAAAAGTAGTCTCCGGATAGCGGAATCAGTGACCTCCTTTACCAAGGCAATTGGCCTTAGGTGAAGTCGGACCAACTTCTGAACAAAATCCATCTTTTCATTCATGGGCAACTTCAAACGTCTGAAGATGCCGGGGGTCATCCTGGCTCCTTTGTCTTCGTGCCCGTGAAAAGTCCAGCCCACTTCTTTATCAAATCGCTTGGTTACCGGCTTCGCAATGTCATGCAAAATGGCTGCCCATCGAAGCCATAGATCGGGTGATACTTTTGAAACATTGTCCAACACCTGAAGGGTATGGTAAAAATTGTCTTTGTGGGCTTTATTGTCCTGATACTCCACACCGTGAAGTGCCACCATTTCCGGAAAAATTAATTTAAGAATTCCACACTGAAAAAGGAGCTTGAATCCATAGGAAGGAACAGGAGAAAGGATGATCTTATTGAGTTCGTCTGAAATACGTTCCATTGAAACAATTTTCAGCCTGTCTTTATTTCTGCCGATAGCCTCAAACGTATCTGCTTCAATGTCAAAATTCAATTGAGAAGCGAACCGGATGGCTCGCATGATGCGAAGTGGATCGTCTGAAAATGTGATATCAGGGCTAAGAGGAGTTTTAATCAATCTTTCTTTTAAGTGTTCAACTCCCCCAAATGGATCAACTAATTCGCCATAGTTATTTTTCGAAAGGCTAATTGCCAGCGCGTTAATCGTGAAGTCCCTCCTGCATTGGTCATCCTGCAGGGTTCCATCTTCCACGATTGGCTTTCTGGACTCACTGCGATACGATTCCTTCCGGGCACCCACAAATTCCAACTCCAGATCACCATGCCTTATGTTAGCTGTACCAAAGTTTTTGAAAATAGTCACCTGCTGTTCCCCAAGGATAGCTGCTACCTGCTGAGCCAATTCAATGCCACTTCCAACACAAACGAAGTCCACATCTATGGATGGCCGCCCAAGGATTAGATCACGCACAAAGCCGCCCACTGCGTAAGTCTCCACGCCTAGTTTTTCAGCCGCTTGCGCTACCGACTTAAAGGCGGAATTCGAATCTAGTTGAGCTGAAAAGTTCACAGATGATCGTTTTTTTGTGCTGGGGTGGCAAAGGTAGAAGGAAAAAAGTAATAGCTACCCAACTAGATCTCGTGGGTTTCCCTATACCAAGAACAGAAAATCACTTTAGACTCCAAACCAATTGCTGTTTTTCTTTCCCCACATTCATCAACCCACGCAGTGGATTAGGAAGCATCACCAGTTTGGTCTCTTTCCCAGACAATGAATCTACTTCTACATACACGCCCTCTGACGAACTCACAGAAAATTCATTGGATCCGTTAATAGTATAGGTTTTCGCTAAATAAGCGATAGGCAACAGAATATCTGTGTCCGGACAATATTTGTCATGAATCTCTTGAAATATTCCTTCCAGGTAATCACCAAATTCATCTACTAACGAATCCTCCAAATCATGCAACTGCTCCTCCAGATCATCATATTTGGGGTTATTGTAGTCTAGCTTCTTCAACTCATTCCTTCTCAGCGCTATTGTCTGAACAGCCAGATCCAACTTTTTAAAATCCATATTCCAATTTTTTGCCAAGATTGCCCAAAGTCAAAATAAAAACAAGGGGAATGATTAAATTTACCACTCTAAATCAACATTCCAATGGAACCGGACTTTCTCCCCATCAATGGCACCGATCATATAGAATTCTATGTGGGCAACGCCAAACAGGCTTCTTTGTTCTATCAACACTGCTTCGGTTTCGAACTTGTGGCCTACGCGGGCCCCGAAACAGGCGTGAAAGACAGAGCGAGTTATGTGCTCCAACAACACAAAATACGCTTTGTTGTAACTACTTCGCTTCAGCCTGACTCTGAAATCTCTGAACACCTGAGAAAGCATGGAGACGGGGTCAAGGTTTTGGCGCTGTGGGTAGATGATGCCACCAAGTCTTTTCAAGAAACAGTAGTACGTGGAGCTGAGGTTGCTTTCGAGCCAAAGACATTGAAAGACGAACACGGAGAAGTTGTTGTATCGGGCATTAAGACCTACGGAGAAACCATTCACACTTTTGTTGAAAGGAAAAACTACAAGGGAGCCTTTATGCCTGGCTATAAAGCCGTCAAAAGTAGCTTCGTTCCTGTTCCTATCGGATTGAAGCATGTAGATCACTGCGTAGGCAATGTGGAATTAGGCCACATGAATAAATGGGTGAAGTTTTATGAAGATGTCATGGGCTTCAAATTGTTGATCACGTTCGATGATAAAGACATCTCCACCGAGTATAGTGCCTTGATGAGCAAAGTGGTTTCAAATGGAAACGGATATATCAAATTTCCCATCAATGAGCCTGCCAAGGGTAAAAAGAAATCACAGATAGAAGAATACCTTGACTTTTATAAAGGAGCAGGTGTGCAACACATTGCTATTGCCACCGATGACATTATCCAAACGGTGGGCGAGTTGAAGAAGCGGGGGGTTGAATTTCTTCATGTACCCGATTCCTACTATGCAGAAGTGATAGAAAGAGTTGGAAAAATCAATGAAGACTATAAAGATCTACAGAAACTCAACATACTCATCGATCGAGATGAAGAAGGCTATCTCTTGCAAATATTTTCGAAACCGCTCCAGGATCGGCCAACGTTGTTTTTCGAAATCATCGAACGGAATGGTGCCAAGTCTTTTGGTAAAGGAAATTTCAAGGCATTGTTTGAAGCTATTGAGCACGAACAGGAGTTAAGAGGAAACCTATAGAAATTAACAATGATTGAAGAGCTAAAAAAGATAGAACCTCGTGAGATCATGCCCGGTTTTTGGGGGCGCTTCGTCCACACCGATAATATGACGTTCGCCTATTGGGAGATTAAGAAGGGAAGTTCACTACCCGAACACTCCCATATGCATGAACAGGTGGTCAATATGCTTGAGGGAGAATTTGAAATAGTGCTAGAAGGCGCGTCAAATCATCTTCGTAGCGGTATGGTGTTACCCATTCCATCTCACGCCAAGCATGCAGGAAGAGCTATCACTGATTGTAAAATTTTAGATGTGTTTTATCC
>JABFSY010000407.1 GCA_013140395.1 Cyclobacteriaceae bacterium | reverse complement strand
GTCAGGGTAGTCGCTTGGGCTGATTACCGAAACGGAATGTCCTTTTTTTGCTAAATAGCCCGCCAAACCCAGAGAGGAACCCAAGGCGTCTGCATCCGGCTTAAAATGGGTCACAATTACCACTTTCTTTGGTGAAGCCAGTAGTGTTCTTAATCCTTCGAGGTCTTTCATTTGAGGGGGCAAAAATAATCAATGATTCTGGATTCGGGCTTCTATGTTCCCTGTTCTTTTAATACTTTTGCGCCCGAATAATTCAACTTAAAAAACCTCAAAAAACAACTAAAATGGCAGGAAACAGAACTTTTACAATGCTTAAGCCTGATGCAACTATTGCAAATAATTCAGGTGCAATTATCAAAATGATTGAAGAGGCAGGCTTCCGCATTGTTGCAATGAAGAAGACAAGATTGAGCAGCGAATTGGCCGGCAAATTTTATGAAATTCATAAGGAGCGATCTTTTTATGGCGAACTGGTTAACTACATGTCATCAGGTGCCATTGTTCCGATGATCCTTGAAAAAGCCAACGCAGTAGAAGATTTTCGCAAACTGATTGGCGCAACGGATCCAAAAAAAGCAGAACCGGGCACTATACGCGCACTATTTGCTAAGTCGATTGACGCTAATGCGATCCATGGCTCTGACTCCGATGCTAATGCGGAGATTGAGGGAAGTTTCTTCTTTTCTCAGTTTGAAAGATTTTAACTTAGTTGTTGGTTGTTTGTTGGTAGTCGATCGCGAGTGCTCACAACATCTAACACTATTTTTTTAACAATTGCATGTCGTTCACTGTTCTGTATTGCTTAACGCAAGAACAACGAACATCCAACAACCAATAACCAGAAACAAATGATCGATCCAACCTACTCCGAAAAATTTGAGTCGCGACACAATGCACCCAATGCCAACCAAATAGCCGAAATGCTAAAGGTGGTAAAAGCCAAATCAGTGGACGAAGTGATCGATCAAACCGTACCGGCCAACATCCGCTTGAAAAAAGCGTTGAACTTGCCGGCAGCACAATCGGAGTTTGAATTCTTAAACGAATTCAAAAAGATGGTTTCCAAAAACAAGATCTATAAGTCTTATATAGGAACTGGATATTATAACTGCATTACTCCGGGAGTCATTCTAAGAAATATTTTAGAAAATCCGGGATGGTATACGGCTTACACACCCTATCAAGCAGAAATTGCACAAGGTCGCATGGAAGCGTTGATCAATTATCAAACGATGGTCATCGACTTAACGGGTATGGAAATCGCCAACGCGTCATTATTGGACGAGGCAACCGCTGCCGCTGAAGCTCTGCATCTTTTATACGCATCAAAGAAATCGTCTAAAAAAGATGCTCACAAATTTTTTGTTGATGAACATACATTCCCTCAGGTAATTGACCTGCTAAAAACACGGGCAAACCCGATTGGTGTTGATCTCGTTGTGGGTGATCTATCAAAACTGGATATTACAGAAGCTAACTTGTTTGGAATCTATATTCAAAATCCGAATAACAATGGCGAAGTAAAAGACTATACATCACTGATTGAGTCTGCTCATGAGAAAGAAGTCTTTGTGGTGATGGGTGCCGACCTAATGAGTTTGCTGTTGGTAAAATCGCCAGGTGAAATGGGCGCTGACGTAGTGGTGGGTTGTTCGCAACGCTTCGGAGTGCCCATGGGTTTCGGTGGACCTCATGCTGCTTTTTTCGCCACCAAAGATGAATTTAAAAGACAAATGCCGGGGAGAATTATCGGCATTTCGCAAGACGCTCAAGGGAATCCAGGCTATCGGATGGCTCTGCAAACGCGTGAGCAACATATTCGCAGAGAAAAAGCAACTTCCAGTATTTGCACTGCACAAGTTTTGCTATCGGTAATGGCCAGCATGTATGCGGTATATCACGGACCTGAAGGATTGAAAAAAATTGCTGGTCGAATACATGGCCTTGCTAATGTTCTGGAATCAAATTTGAAAGCGGCTGGATTTAAACAAGTAAACGCTGCCTTTTTCGATACGCTTAAAATTGCAGTGTCAGATAAAAAAGCCATTGAGCGCGAAGCCATCAAACATGAACTGAACTTCCGTTATTTTAGTGATAACCATGTAGGAATTTCATTGGACGAAACAACCTCTTTGAAAGATGTTGATACAATCTTAAAAGTATTTGGCGTTTCCACCTCAACGAATGGGGTGAAGGCGACAACCACTCTACCAGCTTCGTTAGTTAGGAAATCCGATTTTTTAACTCATCCCATTTTTAATTCACATCACAGCGAGCATGAAATGTTGCGCTACATCAAAAAATTAGAAAGCAAAGATTTATCGATGGTGCATTCTATGATTTCATTGGGCTCTTGCACGATGAAATTAAATGCCACTACCGAAATGATTCCGGTAACATGGCCTGAGATGGGTCAAATTCATCCATTCGCACCAAGTGATCAAACACAAGGCTATTCCGAAATGATTTCTAATCTCGAAGTTTGGTTGAAAGAAATTACTGGTTTTACCGGAGTTTCCCTGCAACCAAACAGCGGTGCACAAGGCGAGTATGCCGGATTGATGGTGATCAGAGCCTACCACCAAAACAGAGGCGATCATCATAGGAACATTGCATTGATTCCTTCATCGGCTCATGGAACCAATCCTGCAAGCGCGGTGATGGCAGGTATGGAAGTAGTTGTCACGAAATCAGATGCAGAAGGGAAAATCGATGTAGCCGACTTAAAAGCAAAGGCTGAACAATACAAAAATAATCTAGCGTGCTTGATGGTGACCTATCCATCGACACATGGCGTTTTTGAAGAAGCCATTGTCGATATCTGCGAAACAATTCATCAAAATGGTGGATTGGTTTACATGGACGGAGCCAATATGAATGCGCAAGTAGGGTTGACCTCACCGGCTAACATTGGTGCAGATGTATGTCACCTCAATCTTCATAAAACATTCTGCATTCCACACGGAGGCGGTGGCCCTGGTATGGGTCCGATTTGTTGCAATGACAAACTGAAACCCTTTCTTCCGGGTCATGCCGTTGTGAAAACGGGAGGTGAAAAAGCAATCAGTGCCGTATCTGGCGCACCATGGGGAAGCGCTAGCATCCTGGCTATCTCTTATGCTTATATCGCGATGATGGGAAGTGAAGGATTATCCAACGCTACGAAGCTCGCTATCTTCAATGCCAACTACATCAAAGAAAGATTGAGTGGGCACTACAAAATTCTATACACTGGCACACAAGGCCGTTGTGCGCACGAGATGATTGTGGATTGCCGTGACTTTAAAAAGTTCGGAGTAGAAGTAGAAGATATTGCGAAGAGACTCATGGACTATGGCTTCCATGCTCCTACCGTTTCCTTCCCGGTAGCTGGTACCATTATGATCGAGCCGACTGAGAGCGAACCCAAGGCGGAGATGGATCGCTTTGTAGACGCATTGATAGAGATTAGAAATGAGATCCGCGAAGTAGAAGAAGGCAAAGCGGATAAAGAAAACAACGTCTTGAAACACGCACCTCATACTGCGGCCGTCATTACAGCAGATAGTTGGAACCGTCCGTACAGCAGGCAAAAAGCTGCTTACCCACTTTCCTTTGTGAAAGAAGCTAAATTCTGGCCAAGTGTAAGTCGTGTGGACAATGCCTATGGCGATCGGAATTTGGTATGCAGCTGTTTGCCGATTGAAGAATACACTAAGCACGAGCAAGCCATTGGCGCCTAGTTAAATTGCTTCTTGATAAAGACCTTAGCTTCCCGCTAGGGTCTTTTTGTTTATTGATATTCCTGTTAAACGAGACAAAAGTTAAACAGAGAAAAAATAAAACAACCCTCTATCAACAATCCGTGATAAACGTTAAACAATACTGCTACATTCATCACTGATGATGCCAACTTCCATAATTGACGGCACAAGAATCGAGCACAAACTTCCTTGGAGGACGTGGGTTATACCCTTTATTCTTTTTCCCATAGGAAGCTACATTTCGTTACTCTTTAAATTTGATACTGGCATTGGATCATTCTATTTGCCGACTGCTATTGCTGTTGTCCTCATTAACTGGTGGGGCCCCAGCGAACCCTACCTGCATTGTATATTTGCTCTACCCTATTCAGCCCATTCTGGGGAGTGGAGCTATGGTGGCAATGGTTGATCTACCCCATTTGCGAAACAACTTATGCCGCAATGTCTTGGTTTTTGTTCACCAGATTGGTACGAGGAAAATATTGGCTACCCGACACAAAACAATTTGTGCTTTTCATTTTCTTTGCTTTGCTCATCCCTCTTATTTTTGATTTATTGGCTTTGCAAGCTCTGCTCACCCTTTTTGGTGCACAGCCGAAGGAATTTTTTTGGCCTCAATTCCTTGGCAATTGGCTTGGTGAGTTCACCGCCAACTTTGGTATCTGCGCACCCGTTCTATTTTCTTTCACTCGACTATTACAGAAGAAGACCTGGCTGATCAGTCCACCGGATTACACACTTCCTGAACCGAACAATAAATACAAGCGGCTAGAGCCAACTGCGATCTATGTAATTCTTCTACTAATCTCTTTTTTCGTGCCGTTTGAAAAGTATTGGTATTTATATGGCCTGTGCGGCTTGTACATAGCTATTCGATTTGGCTTTGGTGAGGCCCTGTTTTGCAATCTTTATATTTTTCTAATCACATATATTGTTCCCAACTATAACAAGCCCATCGGGTTTGAACATTTTTCTTCGATTGATCCGCTAATGAACATCTTTCTCGGAAATATTCTTCTTTATGTCTTTGTGGCTTTCGCGGGCAGAGCTATTTCCGATCTTCGGCAGACTGAAGAAAAGCTCAATGAGAAATTGGAGGACTTAAAACATACCAATGCAGAATTAGATCGCTTTGTGTATAGTGTTTCGCATGATTTAAGCGCACCACTCAAGTCAATACAAGGATTAGTTAACATTAGCAAACTAGATACCTCTCCAAACAACAAGGAAGAATACTTGATTAAAATTGGGACGAGCGTTTCAAAACTGGATTTATTTTTCAAGGAGATAATAGACTATTCGCGAAACAATCGCTTAGCCATTCACCTAGAAAGAATCGACTTAAAAGAAATGTGTGCCGAAATTATCGAGGATTTGAGATGCATGGAAAATTTTCAAAAAATCAAATTTGAGCTTTCAGGTTTAGATCGGAAAACTATCCTGGCTGACAGAATTCGTTTAAAAATAATCTTGAGTAACCTTTTGTCGAATGCTATCAAG
>JABFSY010000078.1 GCA_013140395.1 Cyclobacteriaceae bacterium | reverse complement strand
ATTTAAAAATACTCACATATACTGGCACCTTACGAAACAAAGACATATCTCGATTTGGAAAATATGATCTAGTGCTTACCTCTTATGGCATCACACGATTAGATATTGACGTGCTGGAGAAATTCTATTTCAACTATATCATTCTGGATGAATCGCAGGTGATCAAAAACCCGACAGCCAATATTGCCAAGGCAGTGATGCAGTTGAAATCGCGATTCAAGCTAACATTGACTGGAACGCCATTGGAAAACACGACACTGGATTTGTGGTCTCAGATGACGTTCATCAATCCGGGCCTTTTAGGGGGTCAAACGTTCTTCAAAAAAGAATATCAACAACCTATAGAGAAAAAAGCTGACGAAGCAAAAACGAAAAAGCTGAATGGCATCATTCGTCCATTCATGCTGCGAAGATTGAAGTCACAAGTAGCAACCGATCTCCCTGAAAAGGTGGAGAATGTTTATTACACAAACATGACTTCCGAGCAAGAACAAAAGTATGAAGAGGTGAAATCTTTTTACCGCCACAAAATTCTAGAGCTAATTGATAAAGAAGGGATAGGCAGTTCGCGTATTCAAATTCTGGAAGGGCTTACCAAGCTGCGTCAAATCTCCAATCATCCGAAAATGGTTGACAGTCATTATACGGGTACATCCGGCAAACTGGAAGATGTTTCGCACATGATTGAGAATGCGTTACTGGAAGGCCACAAACTTTTGGTGTTTAGCCAGTTCGTCAAACATCTGGATATCGTCAAGGAAATGCTCAAAGACAGAAAAATTCCTTTTGCTTATTTGGATGGCTCGAGCACTGATCGCAAAGAGCAAGTAGAAAAATTCAACAAGAACCCGGATCTAAAGGTATTCCTGATTTCGATTAAGGCGGGGGGCTTGGGCCTTAACCTAACAGAAGCGGATTATGTTTTCATTCTTGACCCGTGGTGGAACCCTGCCGTAGAAGCGCAGGCCGCTGATCGCGCCCATCGCATTGGACAAAAGAAGAAAGTATTTACATACAAGTTTATTACTCGCAATACGGTGGAAGAGAAGATTCTCACCTTGCAAAAGCACAAACTAAAACTCTCTGAGAATCTCATTCAAAACGAAGAGAATGTGGTGAAAGCACTCACCCGCGAGGACATAGAGATGTTGATGAGTTAACTCCCTTACCTTTTTGGTGCATCCATCTATCAAGTGAAGATACTCCCTACTAACAGGTTACTAGCGGGCATACTGATAGCGCTTGTTGGAGCGGTTCTCTTTTCTACCAAAGCCATTTTTGTGAAGCTTGCTTATCGCGACACAAACATTGATGCAGTTACTTTGCTAGCCTGGCGCATGGTCTTTTCCATTCCTTTTTTTGTAGGCGCGGCCTTTGTTTCTTCTAGCCAAAGCAGCAACACAAAATTCACATGGAAAGAATGGATATTAATAGCCATTATTGGATGCTTGGGTTATTACATCAGTAGCCTGCTTGACTTTCTGGGACTTCAATTTGTATCGGCAAGCATTGAGAGACTCATCTTATTCATCTACCCTACCTTAGTCCTTATCATGTCAGCCGCATTCTTCAAAGTGAAAATAAAGCCAATACAATGGTTAGCCGTAACGATTACCTATGCGGGCCTCGCTATTGCCTTTATGAGTGAGGTGACTGTTCAAAGTGCAGAGAATGCAAACTTTTTTAAAGGTGCTGTCCTCATCTTTATCTGTGCATTCACCTATGCCGCTTATATCGTTGGTAGTGGAAGGTTGATACCCAAAGTGGGCGCCAGTAAATTTAACAGTTACGCGATGAGTTTTGCGTCTGCTGCTGTTCTTCTTCATTTCTTTGTTACGAGTGAAGTGTCCTTGTGGCACTTGCCTGCTTTGGTCTATCTGTATGGCTTTCTTATGGCTGTATTTTCTACCGTCCTTCCATCGTATCTGGTAGCTGCGGCTATTGCGAGAATCGGGTCTGGAAATGTAGCCGTGGTAGGTAGCGTTGGACCCGTCTCTACCATTATTCTGGCATCCATTTTCTTGGGCGAGGTGATTACGGTTTGGCAGATTGAGGGAACTATACTAATACTGATTGGAGTACTTGTTATAGGCAATCAAAAATGAATCAATATCTTATTTATGCCTTAGGTTTTTTTGCACAGGGTCTTTTTGGGGCGCGGTCAATTGTACAGTGGTATCTCTCTGAGCGCGAAGGAAGGGTAGTGTCACCCACTTTGTTCTGGATATTTAGCCTTTCTGGTTCTTCGCTGTTTCTGCTGTATGGCTTGATTCGGCAAGATGTGGTGATTTTGATAGGGCAATCGATATCGTTCTACATCTATGTGCGTAATCTTCAATTAAAAAGGGCTTGGTCTACAATTCCTTTGTTCTTTCAGCTCCCATTATTGGCCATTCCTCCTTCTATTCTGATGTTTTGGTTTCAGCAAAAAAACGTTTCCGCTTTGGAAGTCGACACGGCTATCTCTTTAACGGTTGTTGGTATAGCTGGACAGTTGTTATTAAACTGTCGCTACCTTTACCAATGGTATTTTTCTGAAAAGGCAAATGAATCTGTATTGCCTCTGGGGTTCTGGATAATTAGCCTCGCAGCTTCGATAATGGTGGTGGCATATTCCATAGCGCGAGAAGAACCCGTTCTGTTGGTCGCGCAATCACTGGGCATCGTGGTTTATCTGCGCAATATCATTATCTACTCACGGAGTTTGCCTGGGCGTTAAGATATGACATACTTTGTTGGTCAATAATCTTGAATTTTGACTTTTACCTTACTTGATGCTTGCCACCTTGGCAAGAAGGGCTAATTTTGTCCTTCGTACCTATGCAAATCCTAAACTCGATCCTCGCTTGGGTCATGAAAAAACGCATCCACCAAATGGAGCTTTTCATGAAATACCCGCATGAAGTGCAGGACGAAGTGCTCAAAAAACTGATTGCGGCAGGCCGCTATACCCAATTTGGCCAGAAATACTCTTTTGAAGACTTGGTCAATTATGAGGATTTCAAAAAGCGCGTGCCTGTTCACACCTACGAACAGCTCTATCCCTACATTGAGAGATTGCTACATGGCGAACAAAATATTTTGTGGCCTTCTGAGGTAAAGTGGTTTGCCAAGTCGAGCGGTACTACAAATGCCAGAAGCAAGTTCATCCCCGTTACTTCCGAAGCATTAGAAGATTGCCATTTCAAAGGGGGAAAAGATCTTTACTCTATTTTCATCAACAACTATCCAAACACAAAAATATTTTCTGGAAAGGGATTGGCCATTGGTGGAAGCTGTCGGGTAAACGAGTATGATCCAACTTCAACCTCTCGATCTGGAGCTGTCTCAGCGGTCATTATGCAAAATCTTCCCCCATGGGCAGAGTTTATTCGAACCCCAAGTTTAGAAGTGGCTCTGATGGACAACTGGGAGGAGAAAATTGAAAAGCTGGCTCGCGAAACGGCCCGAGTAGATGTAACCCAAATTGCTGGGGTGCCTACGTGGACCGTCTTGTTGCTGCAATACATACTGGCGCTCGAAAAAAGGCAATCTATGCTAGAAGTCTGGCCAAACTTGGAAGTATTCTTTCATGGAGCTGTCGCTTTTGCACCTTACAAGAATTTATTCAAATCGCTTATTCCAGGAGACCAGATGAAGTACTGGGAAACTTATAATGCCAGCGAAGGCTTTTTTGGAATTCAAGACCAGAAAGATTCAGAAGATCTATTATTGATGCTTGACTACGGAGTGTTCTACGAGTTCATTCCTATGGAAGAAGTAGACAAGGAATTCCCGGACGCCATCGGTTTGCAAGATGTGGAAATCGGCAAAAACTATGCAATTGTTATCACTACGAACGCGGGTCTATGGAGATATAGCATAGGCGACACCATCAAATTCACCAGCACCTCTCCCTATCGCATCCGAATATCAGGGCGAACAAAACATTTCATCAATGCATTTGGAGAAGAGGTTATTATCGAAAACGCAGAAACAGCAATTACACGAGCTTGTGAATTGACGGGCGCGGTGATTGACAACTTTACTGCCGCCCCCATCTATTTAGAAAAATCAAAAAGAGGTGGTCACGAGTGGATCATAGAGTTTAGAACTCAACCGACAAGTATCAGTGAGTTTAGGGAAGTGTTAGATCAAACGCTCCGAAAAGTCAATTCAGACTACGATGCAAAACGTGCGCATGACATTGCATTGGTAGCCCCCAAAATTCACAGTGTTTCTGAAGGCACCTTTTATAATTGGATGAAAAAGCGAGGAAAACTAGGGGGGCAAAACAAAGTACCTAGGTTAAGTAATTCACGTGAATTTGTAGATGATATTTTGGCGATGGTGGCGGAAAAATAACTTCAGTTTTCACTCGTTGGGCTAATCTCTTCAATACAGGTAATCTTAACCACCGGCCCTACCATACAAACGCTGGCTGATTCTGTCAACTCATACCCAATCTTCACTTTTTTACCTGCTTCAAAAACAAAGTCGAGTAAGGGATTTTTGGTCAACTCTTTTGGCAATGGTGGTGTTCCACAATAAAATAGCCGAAGTGGTTCTAAGCGCGTTCCGTCTTCTAGTTCAAAAACAAAGCCACATCCATCCAGACCGGTAAGGTCTCGTACTGTAGCTAGTGTCGTACATCCTGCATTTTGAATCTCTTCCTCTTTTTTGCAATAGGAAAAGGTCAGAATTAAGAGCAAAATCAGTCCGAGTTTATCCATACGTCCGGCATTTTTTGATTTAGACATCTCTAAACCAAAAAAGGTTGGAATGAAAATAAATTGTTCCTGAACTGAAATGCTTGTGCGTCAATGACCGAGTCTGAATTATTGCTTTCACCATAACTAGATTGATTAAATTATTTTTCTACCTTCCGTTGTTTATCCAAAATCCTTTCTAGTTCTTTTGATTATCTATTGTGGAAAACCCTAACCCTGCTAATGATGAAATTAGAATTGCCTCTGCTCCCTGGAAGCTAACGGGGAGTGGTTACATTCTTCTCTACCGATTTCCAAAAGCCTTTGTTGCCGAACATGGTTTTTTGGTTGACTTTCAAAAAGAAAAATTCGTAAGTGGCTGGGGAGCAGTAATGCTCGTAGACTATAAAACTTCACCGGTTGGTCCCTATCGGGAATTGCTATTCATTCCAGGAATTTTCTCATTCAACAAGAAGAAAGTTTTTTCGATTTCGAAAATTTACGTCTCCACTCAAAATAGCGTCATCAATGGAATAGAAAACTGGGGCATTCCAAAAGAGTTGGCCGACTTTCGGTGGTCAAAAGAACGGAGTAGTGAACACATCAATAT
>JABFSY010000513.1 GCA_013140395.1 Cyclobacteriaceae bacterium | reverse complement strand
ACACTTGTTTCTTTTAGATAGTTTGGATTCACCAATATTTTAGCAAACGTTGAAGTAGGATAGGTTTCTGTCAATTGTTTTGCATAGGTAGCAGCTTTCTCTGAATCCGTATCCCGGTGGATGAGATAGAGTTTGTAGAGTGCTTCTGGTCTAAAATCAGATAAGGGAAACCGGCTCAACAGTTTTTCATAGGATGCAGCAGCATTTTGTTTTTCATCGAGCTGAAAATAAAACAAGTCACCCAACTTGAAATAGGCCTTTTCAATCGCTGCCAATGCTTCTTCTTTTTGCTTTTCAGTGGTGGGCAATTGAGCAATTAGTTTCCCCACTTCATCCAATTTCTCTTCGAGTTTCTCTACTGTTGTCGGAGCGGTATTATTCTTGGTGGGTTCTTCCGCAGTTCGCAAAGAAGCCAATGTTGCTTCGGGTGCTGCAGCAGCCTTGTTAGATCTTCGCCAATTGTCTTCCAGCGCCACACCTCCCCAAATCCGTTGAAACTCACTTTGCCCCGTTGCAACTAGTGCACTATTCCCAAAATACCAATCAGAAGTAGCGCTGGAAGGAGCATTGTTGAAGAAAGAATTATTTTGGTTTCCGCCTCCTGAATTTCCACTTTCAGTCTTTTTTCTTTTCTTTTTCAATGCCGCTAATTTTTTATCACGGGCAGCAAAAACAGAATCAAGTCGCTTCCGAAGGGTGAGCGAATCGAACGAGGCAAGTGTTAGCAAACTGTCGTTGAGAGTTATTGTTTCGGTATAGCCTGCAAACTCGCCAAGAATCTTTTGTCGTTTTTTGATGGCTTCATAATTCTCAAAATCTTTTGGGAGAGAACCCACCGCACTGTCATAATACAGTTTTGCCAGACTGTATTTTTTCAGCGAATCGAATTGAAGTTGACCGATTCGAAGATAAGCGTTCCCTTGGATTCGTTTGCTTTTGCCTGCATGGGCTGCAGATTGATAGTTGGCAATGGCTTCTGTCAAATTGCCTTGCTTACGTTCAAACTCTCCCCACTCAAAGTAGATTTTGTCTCTGAACTCCAGGTTTTTGCTATCCGCAAGCATCTTGTCAAATTGCTTTCGCACCAAACGCACATCGCGTTTATCTTCCAGGCGTGCCACTTGGGCCATGTTCAATCGTGCATAGAAGTCAATTTCATATTCGGGATTGGTTGCCAGGCATTTCCGGTAGAAGTTATAGGCCTCCGAATTGAAACCAAGTTTTTGGTAGACTTGGCCAATGATAAAATAAATTCTTCCTTTTCGATCTACCCGCGATAAAAGCGAATCGGCCTTTGATAGATTTTGCACCATATGATCATAGTCATTTCGCAATTGATAGAAGTAGGCTTTCTCCAGGTACAATTTTTTTGCGTTTTGTTTGCTGATGAGTTTCTCCTTGTCTAGAAATCGAAAAACTTCTTCAGCCCGATCAAAATCTCCCTGCTCAATAAAAGTTCTCAACAAATAGAGCAGCGCAGTATGTCGAGTTTCGTACGAAGGACTTTTTGTATTGACGTACTTGAATGTGAGGATGGCGTTTTGAAAATCACAGGCATACAGGCGAGCAAGACCCACCATCACATAATTGTTATCTACCCATTTGCTATTCGGATGGCGTTGAATGGAGATCGAGGCCATCTTGATAATTTCATCAGTGTCTTTTACATAACTTTTTGCCTTGACCGTATCGAGTGCGGGAAACAGTCTCAGCACCTGAGTGGGGTCATCATCGAGTGTTTTTAATATTGCTTTTTCAACTTCTAGTGCTTTTTCACGGGCGTAATAGTAGCCATTGTAATGAGCCGTTAGATTATGAAAGGCGTTGCTCGTGATGGTGTTTTGTTCAATGGAACAACCCGAGAACCAACAAGCAACGGTCACAAGAATGAAAATCGGGAGTAGCCATTTACAGCCTGTCAGCAACCTCAACCATATGTCACTTGTACCCAATCTCATGAACTAATGTTAACGGGGAAGATTTCCCCATATTGTAAATGTAAAAAACTGTGAATCAATTATATATTGTCGGAATTGCCTAATTTTGCACAAAAAACCAGTTTGAAGCCAAAGAAAACCATATCGGAGCGATTGACCAACAAATACCAACTGGTTATTCGCAATGAAGATAATCTCGCTGAGAAGACCTCCTTTGGTTTCACCTATGCGAAATTTTTATTGGTAGCAGCGGCTGCCTTTCTGTTGATTTTTGTGGGCAGTCTTTTTTTATCAAAGACCTTGCTTTCTAAATGGTTTGACCCAAAATACGAGCAGACCGAGCAAAACAAGAAGTTATATGCCTTAGCTATCAAGGTTGACTCGCTTTCTGTCGAGGTCGACAGAAAAGATCTTTTCATTCAAAACTTACAGCGGATACTTAGTGGTGATACCTCAAGTGGCTTTGTCGATCCAGTTAAGCTATTGGGTGGTGATAATGTGCCAGTCAAGAAAACGGCCAACTTGAAGTTGACAGCGGAAGACTCCCAATTCAGAAAGGAGTTTGAGCAAACTGAGTTTTCGGTCGTTTCCCTAAATGATAGGAAGTACCGGGAACTACAGGGTTTCTTCTTCTTTACACCTATTTCAGGCTTTGTTAGCGATAAGTATGATGCCAAAAAGCTCCATTTTGGAGTGGACATTGTGGCAAAAACCAATGAGCCTGTCAAGTGCGTAGCAGAAGGAACTGTGATATTGGCCTCGTGGACCCAAGACTCCGGGTACGTTATTGCAGTGCAACACAGGGGCAACCTCGTTTCGGTGTATAAGCACAATGCGGGATTATTAAAAAAAGTTGGTAGTTTTGTCAACGCAGGGGAAATTATCTCTATAGTTGGCAACAGTGGAGAGATGACCGATGGCTCACATTTACATTTTGAACTGTGGCACAACGGCAATTCACTCGACCCCCAAGAATTTGTAACTTTTTAAACTACATGCCATGCTAACTTCTAAAGAGCAAAAAAGAGCCGCTGACGAAATCAGCAATTCCAGCAACGTGATTGGAAAGGGAACTGTGTTGGAAGGAAATATTGAAACGTACGGCAACATCCGCATCGAAGGCCGAATTATCGGAAACATCAAGTCAAAGTCAAAAATAGCATTGGGCAATGCCAGCCATGTGGAAGGCAACATCATCGCACAAAACGCAGACTTGGAAGGAGAGGTGAAAGGAAAAATTGACGTTTCTGAATTGCTGGTTTTGAAATCCACTGCTGTAATTCACGGAGATATTAGCACTGGCAAATTAGTAGTAGAGCCAGGTGCACTGTTTAATGGTAGCTGCAAAATGGGATCTCCGATTAAAGATATTAAATTGGGAGAGAATGGCGCAAGAACCCCGCATGCGCAAGAGATTCGGTTGAACTAATTTTAGACTACCGGAATTCCGAAGAAAATAATTGAACAAGCAGAGCTGTGGGTACCAACCCACAGCTTTTTATTTTACTGCGTACTACGTACCTTTTCCAATAACGCACCTAGGTAATGACTAAAGTAGTATCATGAGTAGAGAAAAAGAGCCCAACCTATTTCTAAAGTACAGCAGCCTTGGGTTTCAGCTGTTGGCTACCATCGGTGTTTTTGGTTGGCTCGGTTTTAAAATTGACCAGTATTTTTCGTTCACCTTCCCACTGTTTTTACTTCTTTTTGTTTTTGCGTCCTTTGGTGGAATGATCTATCGAATCTATCGATCCATCAATGAGTAGCAAACGCTTTCTTTTTTTTACGGGAATGACGCTGCTGTTGGCCTTATTGATTGGTATAACAGTAAGATTGTTGGAAGTCTATTCTCTCGTTGATCGGGCCCCTTCCTATTGGATGGAAATATTGCTCTTCTTTGCCTTGATTACTGTTTTAGTCTATTTTGTGCTACACAAAATCACCCTCATTGATCCAACTGAATTTGTCAGAACTTTTTTGATGTCGGTTGTTTTAAAAATTATCCTTAGCGGTGTTGCTATCGTTATTCTGTTGAAGTTGGATCCGGCTGGGGCCAATAGCAATGCGGTTTTTTATCTAGGTTGTTATGGCGCCTTCACAGCGCTTGAAGTAGTTGTGCTTTACAAACAAAAAAATACGGAATGAGATTTTGGATCTTATTTGCTTTTGTGTTGTTTCAAGCAACAACAGTTGTTTCGCAAGACGTTAACCCATCCACGATCGACATCGTTCGCGACAAATGGGGCGTGCCACACATTTATGCCAAGACGGATGCTGCCGTTGCCTATGGCTTGGCATGGGCCAATTCGGAGGATGACTTCAAGACGATTCAGCAGGGCTTTCTAGCAGGCAAGGCCATGTTGGGTAGCTATTCTGGAAAATCAGGCGCTACTGTTGACTATATCGTTCAGTTGCTGCAGTGCCGTAAAATTGTTGAAGAGCGCTATGAGAAAGATATTGCGCCCGACTACAAGCGCGTGTTGGAAGGTTATGCAGCAGGCATCAACGCGTACGCAAAAGCTTATCCCAAAGAAGTTTTCTTAAAGAAGATTTTCCCGGTTACCCCAAAGGATATGCTCACTTATTCGGTGTTGCAGCTAGCGATTTCGAGTGGCGCAGATAAAGCGTTGCGAGAGATAACCTCTGGCACCATTCCGCTTGCAACCCAATTTGCATCTGGCGGGTCTAATGCCTACGCTTTTAATTCGAAAATGACAGAGGATGGTAACGTATATCTGGCTATCAATTCACACCAACCGCTGGAGGGACCGGTGGCGTGGTACGAAGCACATTTGGCGAGTGAGGAAGGCTGGAATATTTTGGGAGCCTTGTTTCCGGGAGCTCCAAGTATTTTACACGGCTGCAACGAAAACTTAGGTTGGGCGCACACTGTAAATTACCCTGATAAATTGGATGTGTACCAGCTCGAACTTAATCCACAAAATAAAACGCAATACAAGTTCGATGGTCAATGGGAACAACTAAAAACTACACGAATAAAATTGCGGGTGAAAATAGCAGGCCTTAAGATTGGAGTGAAGAAAAATATTTGGGAAAGCAATTATGGGCCGACACTGGTGACAGACAAAGGTGCCTTTGCCATTCGAACTGGAGCCTTGATGGAAATACGCGCATTGGAGCAATGGTATCGCATGAACAAAGCAAAAAACTTTTCGGAGTTTAAAATGGCGTTGAGCATGCTTGCTATCCCCGGATACAACATTGTTTATGCCGATCGATATGACACTATCTTCCACATTAGCAATGGAAAAATCCCAATTAGAAATCAGAGGTACGAATGGAAGAACACGCTACCAGGTAATACAAGCGAAACGTTGTGGAGGGAGTTTCACTCTTTAGGTG
>JABFSY010000175.1 GCA_013140395.1 Cyclobacteriaceae bacterium | reverse complement strand
ACACTCGGCTCAGAAGATTTTGCCTATTATTCGCAGGTTATCCCCGCTTCATTTTATCGCCTTGGTACTCGAAATGAGTTAAAGGGAATCACTTCATACGTTCACACCCCTACGTTTGATATTGATGAGGATGCATTGTCGCTCGCTCCGGGGTTAATGGCTTGGATGGCGATTGCCCAGCTCCGTGCGTAATTGGCGAGTTCATTGGTGATAGTAGATTAAATTAAAGTTACCAATCGAACGTATTATTCCGCTACTGCTTATATTTACTCAACAAGCATGGCGGAAATCACACCTATAGAAAAACAAGAGCCAAGGGCAACACTGCCCTGGAAAATCTATCTCCGAAACACGGCTTACATACTTGCCGCCTTGCTAGTGTTCTTGTTCTCACTTGATCTGATGATTGCATCGTTGCAGCAGTTGGGAAAGGTTGCCACCGAAACCATTTTATTGGCAACCTCCAATCCATTTACGGGTTTGTTTATTGGCCTATTGGTTACCGCTATTATTCAAAGCAGTTCAGCCACGACTTCAATGGTTGTCGCGTTGGTTGCTTCGGGGTCCATTTCACTACAAGCAGCGATCCCTATTATTATGGGCGCTAACATTGGGACAACAATTACCAGTACCATTGTTTCATTGGGTTTTATCACGAAGAAAAAGGAATTCAGACGCGCGGTTGCAGCTGGCACCTACCACGATTTTTTCAACATCCTTACAACGGTTATTCTTTTTCCACTAGAATATTATTTCGGATTTCTTTCCGGGATGTCTAGAAGCATAGCTACTAATTTCTTTCATGAGCCATCGGGCACCATTCATGTGAATTTTTCCTTTCTGGGTGGCCGGTTTGAATTGATTATTTCTTTGCTTACGGAAGTCATCGACAACGGTTTTCTACTGGGAATCTTTTCTATTGTCTTGCTATTTGGATCTATTCTATTTTTCAGAAAAGTAATTACTAATATTTTAGGTTTTAGTTCTCCTGAAAAATTTCAACGATTCTTTTTTAAGAATACACTGAAGTCATTTACTTGGGGATTGCTTACTACGGCAGCCATCAGGTCGAGCACTGTAACCACTTCGTTGGTAGTACCTTTAGTTGCGAAGAAGGTGGTCAAGTTAAAATCAGCAGTTCCATTTATTTTAGGCGCAAATATTGGCACCACCATCACAGCGTTTATCGCGGCCACCTTCAATTCAAATGCAGCAATCAGTATAGCTATTGCACATTTTCTGTTTAACTTTATTGGTGTCTTAATCTTTCTGCCGATTCCTTACTTGAAAGATCTGCCAGTGCGTCTGGCAAACGGACTTGGCCGGTTGACACTTCGATACCGATTGATTGGGTTTTCCTACCTCTTATTTTCTTTTTTCTTTATACCGTTTTTACTCATTTATCTCAGTAAGGGTTTGGTAGGCCTTCAAGAGGCAACGTACTCTCGACAAAGTGCCGGGGCTCCACCAACCGAGTACTCATTGATTGTTAAAAAATTTACAGGTAATCAATTGAAGGGATGGGCTTCTATCGAAAACGAAAAGGAGTTAGAAGGAGCCATCAAGGTGGTTTCTATTTATCGCAAGAGAAATTTACTCATTATTAATAACGATTTATTCGAATTGAATAAACCTGGATTTTGTCGGGATGGTGAAGATGAAAGAGGGAAATATCAAATGTGCATTCGTGAAATTTTGCCTCGCTTGCAACTAACCGCAAGTCTCTCGGTTGATTCGGTTTTTGTATTCGAGCGTCAGTTTTATGACGCAGTAAAATTTGATTCCGTGACTACCAGGTTGTTTGTAAGCGCCACGGAAAACATATTGGTAAAAAAGGAATTGGAAGACAAACGAGGCCAGCTTGTCTGGAAAGAACAATTGATTCGACTGCAAAGAAAATAGTTGATTTACCCCTTCTGGGAAATTCTAAAAATCGATGCATATTTACGAGGTTTTAGCCCTTACAAAACACAAATGAAATATAAACGCATCGTTCTCAAATTGAGTGGAGAGGCCTTAATGGGCTCCAAAAACAGCAATATTGATCCGGCTGTACTAGAGCAATATTCTGAGGAGATCAAAACGCTTAAGGATCAAGGGGTGCAGATAGCCATCGTCATTGGAGGCGGTAACATCTTTAGAGGCGGGCAAGCGGAGGCGCTGGGGATCGATCGGGTGCAAGGCGATTATATGGGAATGTTGGCGACTGTCATAAACGCCATGGCATTACAGAGTGCATTAGAGCGACATGGTTTGTATACAAGGCTCCTAGCCGGGATTAAGATGGAGCAGGTGTGCGAACCTTTTATCAGAAGACGAGCGATTCGCCACCTTGAAAAAAATAGAATTGTAATTTTTGGTGCCGGCATTGGTAATCCCTACTTCACTACCGATTCGACTGCTAGCTTGCGTGCGATTGAAATTCAGGCAGATGTTGTGTTAAAAGGAACAAGAGTGGATGGAGTCTATACAAAAGACCCGGAAAAATATCCAGATGCCGTTCGTTACAAAACACTTTCCTTTCAGGAAGCTTATGAAAAGAACTTGAATATTATGGACATGACGGCTTTTACGCTGTGTCAAGAAAATAAGCTCCCGATCATTGTGTTCGATATGAATAAAAAAGGGAACCTGCTAAAAATTGCGCAAGGTGAGGAAGCGGGGACATTGATTAGCTAGGCATTTCTTCCTTTTTAGGGTAGTATTTTTCTGAAAGTCCAAAAGTTCGTTCTGGAGCTTTATCCTCAAGTTGATGAAAAGCTATTGGAGAGAGACCCGTAAAGTCTTTGTACTCTTTGGCTAAATGTTGATAATCGTGATAGCCGCATTCTACAGCTATACGGAGCCAGTCCAAACTCGGCAAGCTATTTTTTAGGCGAAAAGCACGATCGAATCTTGCGATTCGTTCATAGAGTTTTGGATTTACGCCCACGCGATCTTTAAAATTGCGCTCAAATTGCCGCATACTCAAGCAAGCATCTTTGGCTAACTGTTCCACCGAATGTTTACCTTCATTTTGAAACATGTATTTGCAAGCCACGTCAATCGGTCGTTTTTCCTTTTTTTGCTTCTGGATCAAATCCGATAGAAAGTCTTCAACAATTCCAATCATGGCATGGTAGGATGGAGCGTGAAATAGTTTCTCATTGACTTCTCTTAAACGTGTGGAAAAGACAAGTTCTGCATCCATATACTCATTAGTAATCTCTGCGGATGAAATCCCGGTTAGTCGGAATAGCGCTCCTGGGTAAAATATTACTTGAAAGACCAGGAACTGATGACCGATGAATCGTTGGGTCACTTCTGTAAACTGCCCATACAAGACAGATGAAAGACCCTGTACTAATCGTCCATTGGTAGCATACTTCACTTTTTCCGTGTCAAAAGGATAGAAGGCAAGGCACTGCTCAGGCCTTGGTGGATAGGCCTTAAATGGGACATTGTCATTTTTATCGAAAACCAGGTGGACGATTCGATAAAGTTGCACAAAGTCATTCACGGCCAAAGAAGGAGTAAAGTCTTTAAGCAGCAATTGTATCTAAAACAAGATTGAATATAATCATTTATTAGAGTGAAAGTGGCGGTCCAACCGTTTTCATTCCATGTTCTTTATGAAAGCGAGCAGACTCTTCCGGACTGGGTGCTTGCTTAAGGGCACTCATTTGAATAAAAAACTCTTCCATTTTTCCAGCGGGCTGCAAGAAGTAAATCATCTTGCCGCGCTCTGAAAGCTGTATCCACGTGTGCGGGATATTTCGGGGAAGAAAAATTGTTTGCCCAGCTTTTAACAAGTGTGTTGTTTCACCAACTACAAATCTATATTCACCCTCGGTTATTGTAAAAATCTCATCTTGATAGAGATGTACGTGCAGCGAAGGCCCCGTTTTTTCAAATCCGGTGTATTCAAAGACCGAAAGCTGACCACCTGTGTCTTTTGAGGATATTTTCAAATCGTTGTGATTGACCCCTTTAAACATGATCACATCACCAAATCTTGATTTTCCAGCGTCTACTACAAAGGGCTTATCGGCTGACTTGTTACTTTTTTTGCCTGTTAGAGATTCTCCCCAAACAATCGTTGGAGTAATGGCCAATGCCGTAAGAAGGAATTGTTTGCGTTTCATGGTGTTTTCGTTTTGTTTTCGAAAGATGGGGAGGGTCACTACTTTTTTAGTGGTAAAAAGGCGACATTATTTGGTTTTTGAGATGAGGAATAAAAAATCGTAATTCGTGACAGAAATAATGATATGGACGAAATAGAACTCTATTTAGATGAGGCCAAAGATCAAATGAACAAGGCCCTCAATCACCTCTCGCTCGAATTGAGTAAAATAAGAGCAGGTAAAGCAAATCCGTCAATGCTTGATGGTTTATTGGTATCCTACTACGGTGCGATGAGTCCTCTTAGTCAGGTTTCATCTATCACCACTCCCGATGCCCGAACATTATTTATTAGACCATGGGAGAAGGGATTGATTCAAGAGATTGAAAAAGCAATTATTAATGCAAATTTGAGCCTAACCCCTCAAAATGACGGGCAACAAGTAATTATCAACATACCCATGCTTACGGAGGAGAGACGCAAGCAATTGGTAAAACAGGTTAGCCACGAATGTGAGCAGGGCAAAGTTAGCATTCGAAGCATTCGCAAAGAGACAAACGAAAGTTTAAAAAAGATAAAGGGAGTTTCGGAAGACGATGTAAAGAATGCAGAAGAGACAGTTCAGAAACTCACTGATGAGTTTATGCTGAAGATTGATGCCTTCCTCAGAAAAAAGGAAGCGGAAATTATGACGGTATAATTAATATCGGAAGGCACAAAAAAAAGGACTCAAGTTTGAGTCCTTTTTTTATGTTAAACTACCTTCTAAATTTTGAAGGTCTTTTTTAATTGCTCTACATAATCTAGTTTCTCCCAAGGAAACAATTCTACTTTCACTTTTTTCTCAGTCTTCTTTCCTTTGTTGAAAATCTTTTCAACTACTTTCGACTCACGACCCATGTGGCCATAGGCAGCGGTTTCAGAATAGATTGGAGTTCTTAATTTAAAACGCTCTTCGATGAAATAAGGACGCATATCAAACACCTTCTCAATTTTCTTCGAAATCTCACCATCTGACATTTTTACTTTTGCGCTGCCATACGTGTTTACATACAAGCCTACTGGTTTTGCAACACCAATCGCATAGGCTACTTGAACAAGTACCTCATCACACACACCCGCAGCGACTAAATTCTTTGCGATATGACGTGTGGCGTATGCCGCTGATCGGTCTACTTTAGATGGATCTTTTCCTGAAAAAGCACCCCCACCG
>JABFSY010000344.1 GCA_013140395.1 Cyclobacteriaceae bacterium | reverse complement strand
CAAGGGTATCAGTAATGGTATCAGTATGCTTATCATGATCGGTATTGTTTCTCGCTTCACCGCAGCGATCTATCAGGAAGCCGATACAAAGGGCCTTAGTGGTGGATTGCTATTGATCATCGAAGCACTTGCATTATTCTTTGTGGTGGTTGGTGTAATTGCAATGACCCAAGCAGTGCGTAAAATACCCGTTCAGTATGCGAAGCAAGTCGTAGGTAACAAACTGTATGGAGGCAAGCGTGATTTTATTCCCTTGAAATTGAATTCTGCCGGTGTGATGCCAATCATCTTTGCACAAGCGTTGATGTTTATTCCACCTTTAGTTGCACAGATTTGGAGAGACAGCGATGTGAGCGCATACGTGGGTACCACTTTTGCAGATTTTACATCATGGCAATACAACTTGTTGTTTGCGTCATTGATTATCATTTTTACATTCTTCTATACAGCTATCACGGTGCCATCTAATGACATTGCTGAAAACTTGAAAAGAAACGGTGGGTTTGTTCCGGGCATTAAGCCAGGAAAGCAGACAGCCGAATTTATAGATAGCATTTTATCAAAGATTACTTTACCAGGTGCATTGTTGTTAGCGGCTGTTGCCATTCTCCCTGCTTTTGCAGTGAAGGCGGGCATCACACAGAACTTTGCGTACTTCTATGGTGGTACTTCACTCCTTATTTTGGTGGGTGTGGTATTGGATACGCTTCAACAAATAGAAAGTTATTTGTTGATGCGTCACTACGAGGGAATGATGAAATCTGGTAGAGTAAAAGGACGTTCTCAGTTTGCTGCGGCTTAAAGTTGAATGGTTCACTATAAGACGGACAGTGATATTCAGATTATCAAAGAAAGCGCCCAGATTTTAGGAAAGGCGCATGCGGAAGTAGCGAAGGCCATAAAGCCAGGAGTGAAAACGAAGAAACTGGATAACATTGCCGAGGAGTTTATACGTGACAACAATGGAGTGCCTTCGTTCTTGAACTATAATGGTTCATTTCCGGCTTCCCTTTGCATCTCAGTAAATGATGCAGTGGTGCATGGTTTCCCGGGAGAATACGAATTGAGGGAGAAGGACATTGTTTCGATTGATTGCGGAGTATTGTATAAGGGTTTTCATAGTGACTCAGCTTATACGTACCCAATGGAGGGAGCTAGTGAAGATGCGTTGAGACTGTTGGAGAGAACATACGAATCTTTGTATTTGGGCATTGCTCAGGCAAGGGTCGGGAATCGAATAGGAGATATAGGCCATGCTGTGCAGACATATGTTGAGCAGTTTGGTTACGGAGTGGTAAGGGAGTTAGTTGGTCACGGGGTAGGGAGAAGTTTACACGAGGATCCTGAAGTGCCCAACTACGGAAGGAGAGGAAAGGGCCCTAAGATTGAAGCGGGAATGGTTTTTGCCATCGAGCCGATGATCAATATGGGAACAAAGAAAGTAGTGCAGGAGAAGGACGGATGGACGATCCGGACGCAAGACAGGAAACCTTCAGCTCACTTTGAGCACATGGTGGCCATCTTCCCTGATCGGACGGAGATTTTGACGACACACGAGTACATAGAAGAGAGTTATAGTTTTAAATGGCGAAACAAAAGTCGATAGAGCAAGACGGAACAATACAAGAGGCCTTATCTAACGCAATGTTTAAAGTACAGTTAGAAAATGGACACGAAGTATTAGCACACATATCCGGAAAGATGAGGATGCACTATATCCGAATTCTTCCTGGGGATAAAGTGCGGTTGGAAATGTCGCCCTATGATTTGACAAAAGGCAGGATAACGTTTAGATATAAATAGGTTATGAAAGTAAGAGCATCCATAAAAAAACGGAGTGCCGATTGTAAAATCATCAGGCGCAAAGGGAAATTATTTGTGATCAATAAGAAGAATCCACGGTATAAACAAAGACAAGGATAATTATGGCACGTATTGCTGGTGTTGACATTCCGGATAACAAACGAGGCGAAATTAGTCTCACGTACATTTTTGGTATTGGCCGCAGGTCAGCCCAAAAGATACTTACTCAGGCCAAAGTAGACTGGGATAAGAAGGTGAAGGAGTGGAACGATGAAGAATCGAACGCAGTCCGAGCCGTTATCGCGGAGCAGTTTAGAATTGAAGGATCCTTGAAATCGGAAGTGCAGTTAAGCATTAAGCGATTGATGGACATTGGTTGTTACAGAGGTCTTCGTCATCGCAAAGGATTACCTGTGCGTGGACAAAAGACAAAGAACAACTCACGCACTCGTAAGGGTAAGCGTAAGACAGTAGCGAACAAGAAGAAGGCAGTTAAAGGTTAATAAATAAAATAATATACTTTTCGTATGGCAGCACCTGCAGTTGAAAAGAAGAAGGACAAGAGCAAAAAACGCGTAGTCAATGTGGAGGCCATAGGCCAGGCACATATTCGCGCCACCTTCAATAACATCATCATTTCCATCACCAATACTACAGGACAAGTTGTGTCTTGGGCATCGGCTGGAAAGATGGGTTTTAAAGGCTCAAAGAAGAACACCCCGTATGCTGCACAGGTTGCTGCGCAAGAGGCAGCCACCAAAGCATTTGAACTAGGTGTTCGAAAAGTAGAGGTTTTTGTAAAAGGACCTGGCGCTGGGCGCGAGTCTGCTATCCGTAGCATTCAAGCATCAGGTGTTGAAGTAACAATCATAAGAGATTTTACTCCAATGCCGCACAATGGCTGCCGCCCTCCAAAGAAAAGAAGAGTTTAATTTCAGTAACAAGAAAGTATAAATCATGGCAAGGTACACCGGACCCAAAACAAGGATTTCCAGAAGGTATAACGAACCTATCTTTGGCGACAGCAAAACGTTGGCAAAGAAGAATTATCCCGCTGGCCAGCATGGCAAGGGGAAGAAGCGCAAGCAGTCAGAATATGCTGTGCAGTTAGCTGAAAAGCAAAAGGCAAAATTCATCTATGGCATTTTAGAGCGCCAATTCGAAAATACGTTCCACAAAGCTTCGGCTAAGAAAGGCGTAACTGGCGAGGTGCTTTTACAGATGCTGGAGTCACGCTTAGACAATACAGTTTACAGATTAGGTGTTGCTCCTACTCGCAGAGCTGCGCGTCAATTGGTGGTACACAAACACATAACTGTAAATGGAGATGTGTTGAATATACCTTCGGCTTTCTTACGTCCCGGTGATGTAATTGCGGTGCGCGAGAAATCAAAGTCATTGGAGGCGATCAACAATTCGTTATCAATCCAAGGAGCAAAAAAATACAATTGGCTGGAGTGGGATATGAAAGAAATGGAAGGAAAATTGATCAATCTTCCTCCCCGTCAAGATATTCCTGAGAATATCAACGAGCAGTTGATTGTCGAGTTGTACTCTAAGTAAGTCAAACCTTTAATTAAAATCACGTATGTCAATATTAGCATTTCAAATGCCGGAGAAAGTGGTGATGGAGAAGTCAGACGACTTTCACGGCTTCTTTACCTTCAAGCCTTTGGAAAAAGGATATGGAGTGACCATAGGCAATGCGTTAAGAAGAATATTACTATCCTCGTTAGAGGGTTATGCGATCACAGGTATCAAAATTCCTGGTGTATTGCATGAATTCTCCACGATTGAAGGAGTGGTGGAAGATGTTGCTGAAATTATCTTGAATTTGAAACAAGTTCGTTTCCGCAAAGTGGGCGAGTCTAACGACACGAAAGTGGTCGTTAATATTAAGAAACAGAAGCAGTTGAAGGCAGGTGATATCGCCAAGTTTACAGCAGGCTACGAGGTTCTCAATCCAGAGCATGTAATCTGTAACTTAGATGAATCTGCTCATTTTGAAATCGAATTATTAGTTGAGAAGGGCAGAGGTTACTTGCCAGCAGAAGAAAGCAAGCCAAATGAGCAGGTTTTTGGTTTTATTCCGATCGATGCCATTTTCACCCCGGTAAAGAATGTGAAATACAGTGTTGAGAACACACGTGTGGAGCAAAAGACCGATTATGAGAAATTATTGATTGATATCGAAACGGATGGTTCGATTCACCCTGAGAAAGCATTAGAAGGAGCTGCCTTTATTTTGATTCAGCACTTCCGTTTGTTCTCCGACAAGTCAATCGAATTAGAAACAACGAAGGATAGCGAAGTAGAGCAAGTAGACGAAGAGATGTTGCATATGCGCAAGCTGTTGAAAACACAACTTCATGACTTAGATCTTTCAGTACGTGCTTATAACTGCTTAAAGGCAGCTGAAGTGAAGTCCCTGGGAGACTTGGTGAGATTGGACATTTCTGATATGATGAAATTCCGCAACTTCGGTAAGAAGTCGTTGGCTGAGCTTGAGCAGTTGGTGGCCGATAAGAATCTTACATTCGGAATGGATCTTGCGAAATATAAATTGGAAGAAGACTAATGAGACACGGTAAAAAAATCAACCATCTTGGTAGAAAGTCAGCGCATCGTCATGCGTTGTTATCCAACATGGCCTCTTCGCTCATCTTGCATAAGCGAATTACAACAACAGTAGCCAAGGCAAAGGCCTTGAAGAGATATGTGGAGCCTTTGCTTACAAAGTCAAAGGACGACACGACCCACTCACGCAGAACGGTTTTTGCTTATTTGCAAAACAAAGAGTCGATTAAGACCTTGTTTGGCGAAGTAGCTGGACGCATTGCTAATCGCGCGGGTGGATATACACGTATCATTAAACTTGGAGATGCTCGTCTCGGTGATGCCGCAGACATGTGTTTGATGGAGTTGGTTGATTTCAACGATATCTACAAAAAGGACGGTGCTGAGAAAAAGGCTAAGACACGCAGAGGCCGTAAGGCAAAGAAAGATGAAGGCGGTGTGGAAGATGCTCAAGTAGTATCGGAAGCAACTGAGGCAAAGCCCAAGAAAGCAGCTAAAAAGTCTAAAAAAGACGAATAGTGATTTCAAAAAACATAGAAAAAGGGATTGGACATCGTTCGATCCCTTTTTTATTGCCCTTTTTCGAACGAATGCGGAAAGAATTAACCTCGACCTTGATCACCGATTCAATAACAAAAGTATTTTTGTCAACCATTTAACTCTACTCTCTTTGAACGGAAAAGCATATTTACTCTTAGCAGACGGCCTCCTTGTGGAAGGGAAGGCCATCGGTAAAAAAGGAACCAGCGGTGGGGAAATCTGTTTCAACACGGGTATGACTGGTTATCAGGAAATTTACACTGACCCCTCTTACCACGGGCAGATCGTTGTCAACACTTCGGCTCATATTGGTAACTATGGCACTGTGGTTGAAGACAATGAATCGGGTTCGCCCAAAATTCAAGGCATCGTGATTAATGAATTCTCAAAAGAATTC
>JABFSY010000118.1 GCA_013140395.1 Cyclobacteriaceae bacterium | reverse complement strand
ATTGTTCGTTGAGTATCCCAATAATTTGGGCCTCGGTAAAGCGCATCTTTTTCATTTGACTGTTTTGTTAGGTTAAAATTAAAAAACTCTACTTTTAACCTGTTCAAAAATATCAGCCTAGTACCGTGGCAATGGAGGGATTCTTATCCACGTCTACTTTGATAATCCTAACCTGGTCACCCAGCGTTTCTTTCACCTGATCAAGAATAGGTTTCATCATTTTGCAAGGTCCACACCATTCTGCTGAAAAATCAATCAACGTGGGAATTTGTCCTTTTATTAACTCAGAAAAATTTGACTTTGCCATAAGGTAGAATCGAATACTAAACTACTAAAATCTTAGGGAGCATGGTTACTTTCGATTTTATCGAATTAGAAATGAGGCAGGCTGCTTCAGCTTTTGACAATACTCTTTCAGCCCGCTCTCGGTCCTTTTCATGGGATATGGTGACGGTAGGTTCCAGAATCACCTCGGTCATCAAAAACTTTCCATCCACCTGATCTAGTTTACCTTTTGAATTGCATTGAAAAGAAGTGAACTCCAGCTTTGAATTCTCAGCAATCGACAAAAAGGTAGTCATCAAACAACTACTCACTGCTGCGGTGAATAGATGTTCAGGGGACCAAATTCCCGGAATGCCCTTAGGAAATTCAGGTGGGGTGGCCACTTCTATGCAGCCATTCTTTTGATCTGAAGAGTTGGATAACTCGGGTGAGCACATTACACCCTTGCGGTCATTACTCCATTGAATTTGGACGTTATAAAAATGGGGCTCCATAATTTAAATTTTTGATTGAAGTGAGGTCCAGCCACCACCATTATGTACTTCAGCATAGCCGTTAGATTCTAATATTCTCTTTGCCATTCCACTTCTTCCGCCAGATGCGCAGCAGGTGATGATAACTTTATTCTTGTTTGGGAGTTTGTTGAGATTATTGGCAAGTTGGTCGACTGCGATATTGATAGAACCTTTGATGTGGCCTTGCGCATATTCGCCTTTGCTGCGGACGTCTAAGATAAGAGCTCCTTCATTCTTTAGTTTCTTAAAATCGACACTTGGGCCAAGCCCCACTAAATTTAAAACAGATTGTAACATAGATAATTGATTTGAGTTGTTAAATAATTAGTTAAAATTGATTGTTTGAGTTCTCTGTCTTGTTCTTATAAAACAGACTAAATAATAATCCGCCCATCAGGGCACCGTAAAGTGACGAAGGAACCGGATTGGACGTGATCGGACAAGTTCCACTTATACAACCTACTTCTTTCCAATATAGAAAGCCGGCTATCATGCCCACTATAGCGCCAATTAGGATTAGCGAATACTGCTTACCCTTTTGCATTCATTTTCTTGCGAAGAGTACTTAATCCAAACGGAAGATAAAGAGGGCAGAAGCTCATTAAACTAGTGGCAACAAAAACAATAGCCAATACTGCTAAGATGATTGCTGTAGTACCTGAAATGACATTCGTAAAATAAAGAACAGCAACAAGTGCCGCAAGCATCACCCGGATGACTCTATCGGCAGAACCCATATTTTTTTTCATAAGAGATAGTTTAAATGTGATTCAAAACTACCGCTTGCTAATCTTGTATTCAGTGACGAACGTCACATAAGCGTAATTTTATTTCGGGATAGATGGATAAGACCCTCATTTTCCATCTGTTTGGCCACCCTGGAAACAACTTCGCGTGCCGTTCCCAGTTCTTCGGCCAATTGTTGATGGGTAACTTTGATTTCCTTAGAATTGGCCAGTTCTGATTTTTGCTTTAATAAATGAAGCAGTCTGACATCGAGTTTTTGGAATGCGATCGCGTTTACAACGGAAAGTAACTCTTCAAAGCGTTTATGGTAAAGCTTAAAAATGAAGTCCGACCATTCAGGAAATTTCTTCACCCACTCACTCGCTTTATCTACCGGGATCAATAAGATCTCAGCATCTTCTTCAACAATTGCTTTTATCTTGCTGGTTTCATCGTGAATACCACCCAGGAAAGACATGATGCAACTTTCGCCAGCTGTAATGTAATACAACAAAATTTCATGTCCGTTGGCATCGGTTCTCACTACCTTCAGACTTCCGCTTACAACTAATGGAATCGATTTGATGTAACTGTCTTCCTGTAGGATGACTGAATCGGCCTTGAATTTTCGTAATTCGCTAAAGGATGCTACCTCGTCTTTTAACAGTGTGTGAAAAGGAGAACTGGATTGCATGTCTTATGTCAGTAAAAAGAGAAATATTAATGGAAAAATAATTCCTATTAATGCCAGCTTCCAGCCTCGAGCCCGAAAACTGTTGCCGCCCTCTTGTATAAACATCCCCGTGAAGGCAATGACGAGCATCGCGATACCAAAGATGTCAGAATAGTAGATCCACCATTTACTGGTGTCTAAATGCAGCTTAGTCATCTGGCCTAGAACAGGGGTAATTCGGTAGCTTTCAATCTTGCCATTTCCTGTTGCAAGATCAATAGTTACATCATGGTTTACATACGAGATTTTTAATTTTTCCCCATCGATGTTAAATCTTCTTAGTTCATCTTTGATATTTTGTTGAGCCGTGAATGTTTTAATGAAGGAATCATTCACAGAATCCTTGTCAATTTTGGCAGTTGAAATTTCTTTCGATTCGTAGGTATACCTTTTAGGATTCCATGTCTGCCGGTGATTCAAGAAAATACCGGAAAGGGAAAAAGAGATGATTAACCCAACATAAAAGTAGGCAATGTCTCGATGGGTGTTTCTTGCAGTTAGTTTCATTTGAAATGATGGATAGTGGACTTCTTATTTTAGGGCCGTATTCTGTGATCGATAAATTTCTTTGCTATTTTCCAAATGGATTCAACGCACTCAAAGCACGCTTTCCGCCACCCATTTTATTCATCATCTTCATCATCTTGCGCATGTCTTCAAACTGTTTGAGCAACTGATTCACTTGCTGTATGGACGTTCCGCTGCCTTTGGCAATGCGATTTTTTCTGCTCGGGTTTAGTTTTTCCGGATTCTCACGTTCTTCCAGTGTCATAGACCGAATAATGGCTTCTACCGGTTTGAAAGAATCATCGTTGATATCTACATCTTTCATCGCTTTGCCCATGCCAGGGATCATACCCAGCATGTCTTTCATGTTGCCCATCTTTTTGATTTGCTCCAACTGCTTCAAAAAATCGTTGAAGTCAAACTGGTTCTTACGCATTTTGGAATTAAGCAATCGTGCCTCTTCCTCAGTAAATGACTGCTGTGCTTTTTCAACCAAACTCACCACATCGCCCATCCCTAAAATTCGACCGGCCATCCGATCGGGGTAGAAGCGGTCTAAGGCTTCCATCTTTTCGCCAGAGCTCACAAACTTGATTGGCTTTTCAACTACGCGTCTGATAGACAAAGCGGCACCACCGCGTGTATCGCCATCCAATTTGGTTAATACTACGCCATCAAAATTCAATCGGTCATTAAAAGCCTTGGCTGTATTGACGGCATCCTGCCCAGTCATGGCATCGACTACAAAAAGTGTTTCGGATGGTTTGAGCGTCTCCTTCAATTTGGCGATCTCATTCATCATTTCTTCATCTACTGCCAGGCGTCCGGCTGTATCGACAATGACTACTCGAAAATTATTTTTCTTAGCATGCTCGATAGCCGCTTTTGCGATCTTAACTGCGTCTTTGTTTTCGGGCTCTGCATATACCTCCACCCCAATTTGTTGACCTAGTACTTTAAGTTGGTCAATGGCAGCCGGACGATAGATGTCGCAAGCGGTTAACAATACTTCACGTCCTTGCCGTTTTAAATAGCTGGCTAATTTTCCGGAGAAAGTAGTCTTACCAGAACCTTGTAAACCAGCAATCAAAATAACGGCAGGGTTCCCTTCAATTTTGATGTCTTCGCTGGCTCCACCCATCAGCAGCGTGAGTTCATCGTTGGTTATCTTGGTCAATAATTGACCGGGAGAAACGGCAGTTAATACATTTTGGCCCAGCGCATTAATCTTGATTTCGTCAGTAACTTCTTTGGCTACTTTATAATTTACGTCAGCATCGATTAAAGCCTTCCGGATGTCCTTAACCGTGCTGGCCACGTTGATTTCCGTGATTCGGCCCTGACCTTTAAGGGTTTGAAATGCTTTTTCGAGTTTGAGACTTAAGCTATCGAACATGGTTTTGTCGGAAAATTAGGGTGCAAAGGTAATCGCTATTCGAAATTTTACCTAAATGCGAGATAATCAAATGTTTCCCCTGAACTGAATTCACTTTTATTCGAAGGCAACTCCAAAAAACCATCTACTCCTTTTAAGTTTACAAAATCACCCGAACCACCGCCAACGATAGGCTCTGCCATTAGCTTACCCTCTATATTGGCTAATTTTACTTGCAAAAAATAAGTTAGATCTCCTTTAAATGAAAAGCTTTTACTCAAGATCGCTTTGGATGTGATGGGCTTTGTTCCCATACTGCGTAAAAGCCAGGGCTTCACATAACGGTGGAAGCAGAGGAAGGTAGAGACAGGATTACCGGGTAGCGCAAATACAAATTTGTTTCCAACTTTGCCAACCCACATCGGCTTGCCCGGCTTCTGACTTACTTGATGGAATAGCTTGTGAACGCCCAATGATTCTAATGCGGACGGTACGAAATCGAATTTGCCTTTTGAAACACCACCGGATAAAAGAAGTACGTCAAAATCAAGAAGTGCTTGTTTGATTTCCGTTTTTAGTTGATCCTGGTCATCTGCCAAATGGAGTAGTGCTGAGTCTATTCCTAATTCAGCAAGTGCCGCCTGCAAGGCATAACTATTCGACTTTCTTATTTGCTGGGGTGCTGGCGTTTGTTCAATGTCGACCAATTCGTTCCCAGTAGAAATGATGACTATCTTGGGTGCACTAACTACGGATACCAAAGTTTTCCCAATTGAGGCAAGCAGGGCGACTTCCGCTGGAGAGATCACCGTCCCGGGTTCTAGGAGTAGGTGATCTTTTTTTGCGTCACTTCCTTGAAGGTGGATGTTCTGTCCTTTGGCTACTTGTTTAGAGTTGATGGTTGCCTGGTCGTTTTTGATTTCGATTTGTTCGTAGGGTACGATGGTATCTGTTCCCTCGGGTAACATAGCGCCCGTCATAATCTCTATACAAGCAACATCGCTCTTGAGTTTTTTGCGATGCTCGCCAGCGGCTTGGACGGATTCAATTCTAGAATTTGCTACACCTTTTTGGTATGAATCAAAAGCCAACGCAATGCCATCCATGGTGGCGCGATCGAAAGGAGGGAAGTCGCGATCGGCTACGATTGGCTCTGCTAATATTTTGCCAAGGCAGTCACTCAAGTTAATGTTACTAACTTT
>JABFSY010000500.1 GCA_013140395.1 Cyclobacteriaceae bacterium | reverse complement strand
GGGTAAATTAGGTTCTTTACCAGATACTCCTTTTCTTTTTTAAGCTTAAAATATTCGCCTCGAAAAGGTATGATCTTCACATTTAGATTCGCCACAGTCATGGCCGCCACTTTATCAGAGTAGAGCCCGGCACAATTGATAACCAACTTTGCCTCATAGCTTTGTTTGTCCGTGACAACAATTATTTTATTGGTCTCTTTTTTTAGAGAAATAACTCGTTCGTTCAAACGAATTTCAGCTTGTTCTTTTTGTAGCGCCTTGCCGTAAGCTTCCGCCACTAGCTTGTAGTCGACAATTCCGGTTTGGGGGACAAATATCCCTTCAATACCCGCAACGTGTGGTTCGTATTCTTTCAATTCTTCTTTTGCGAGCTTCTTTAAATGGGTGAGACCATTTTGTTCGCCCCGTGTGAACAGCGTTTGCAATAGTGGGCGCTCGGATTCATCGGTGGCAACAATTATCTTTCCACACATTTCAAAAGGCACATCGTGTTCTCGGCAGAAATCAATGAGCAATTGATAGCCACGAATGCAGTTGGTCGCTTTCAAACTGCCTGGCTTATAGTAAATACCGGAATGAATCACTCCGCTATTATTTCCGGTTTGATGTTTGGCAAGTTCATTCTCCTTCTCAAGAACGAGAAAGCGAAGCGCTGGATTTGTTTTTTTAATTTGGAGAGCTGTGGCTAAGCCCACAATCCCACCGCCAACAATAATGACATCGAAATTCACCGGAAATTTATTTCCTCAAAAATAGAACTAAATCAATAGGACCAAAAATTCTGATGGTAGTTAAAAGTCAAATGGAATCAGGTGTTGATCGCTCTGACTCTGACGTTGAGCGAATCTTCCACAATCACTAAATGATTGGCGGGAATCATCGTCCAGTCTTTGTCATCAGTTAATTTCTCCGACACAACCAATACAGCATTGTCATCGTCTTGCGGTGCTTCCATTCTCGTGTTGCCGTCCTCCACAACATATCGACCACCTTCGGAATGGTACATGGTTAGTGGTTCTTCGGAAGAATCGCTAACGTATCGAGTTGCCACAATGAAAGACCCATTTGTGAAGGCCATATTCAAATAAGCAGGCTCAGTTAAACCGTACTTGGTAATCAACTGTTTCACGGTCTTAAATGTTTGTTCGAACGAATCCGCAACTGCTTCTGGCGTAACTACCTTATAGTTCTTGAATAGACTACTAAGTAGAAGGGCGAAAATATGTTCTGAGTCGGTTTGGCCTTTGATCCAATTATAAAGTTCATCGGTGAGGGGTTCGCGGATGTGTCTTTTGATTTTTCCGAACTCCTCTACTACTCCGTTATGTGCCATCAAGAAATTCTTGTATTGAAAGGGATGGCAATTAGATTCTGATACATCGCCTACACTTGCTGCTCGCACATGAGCTAGCATGCAACCCGTCATTGTTTTGGGTGCCAAGTTGCGTAGGTTTCGGTTGCTCCAGGCCGGGTTGACAGACACAAAATTAATTGGCTCGAGGTTAAGCCCTGGCACATACCAGCCAACCCCAAATCCGTCACCATTGAGAGGCTCCTCAATTTCACGGGCATTAATGCTTTGGTTGATAAGTGAGTTTTTTGGCTTGTACAACAGATCATCAATGATGATGGGGGTTCCCTTATAGGCCATTAGTCTGCACATAGTAATTACATTTCTGAAAAGATAATAAAAAAAGCCGATGGTCATGACCATCGGCTTTTTCAGTTTCTAAAGTACCCTCTACTTTTTGGCCTTCTTTTCAAAAACCATGGAAACAGAATTCATGCAGTAACGCAATCCCGTAGGAGCGGGCCCGTCATTAAAAACATGCCCCAGATGCCCCCCGCATCTGGCGCATTCGACTTCATCACGAACCATTCCATAGCTCTTATCAGTCCCCACTGCCACTACACCCTCTTTAATGGGTTGATAAAAGCTAGGCCACCCGGTGCCTGACTCAAACTTGGTTTCTGAACTGAACAGCTCTAGATGACAAGCGGCACAATAGTAGGTACCCGTTTCATGATTGTCCCAATCCTTTCCCGTAAAAGGCCGCTCGGTCCCCGCCTCGCGAAGTACATGGTATTGTTCGGGCGAGAGCAACTTTTTCCATTCTTCGTTGCTCTTTTTCAGGGGCGTGATTTTCGCTTTCTCTTGAGAAGATTTTGTTTGGCAACTTCCCGTGAGCGCCATGCTGATAAGTAATAGCGAAAGGAGATTTGTTCTCATTTTTCTTATTTTTTAATAGTTTTAACTTTTCCCAGGCACTGTTTGGTTAAACTCCCGATTTGGAAAAAGGTTTTTGATTCCGTTGGCTTTGTCGGTAAATGGACAAAACTGGGCAAAACATTTTGATGTGGGAAAAGTACCGATTTTCAACTATTTTTAACGCCTATGCACGCTACTTTTGAACCCGGGTCATTATTGAAGCCAGTAGTTATGAGAAACGCCATGGCGGTTTTGTTTTTTATCAGTTTGGGGATAACCAATTTGGCTGCCCAGAACTACCAGACCTATACACTCTACATGCACGGCTTTGTGAAGTTTGTATTATGGCCTGAGGACGATAAAAAGGCTGATTTTGAGATAGTGGTGTTAGGAGAGTCTCCTGTGACGGCTGAATTGCAAAAGATGGCAGAAAAGAAAAAGGTGGGCGATAGAGCTATCAAAGTGACCAAAATAAATTCAATTAATGAGTTTAGCAAAGGGCATATGCTTTTTGTACCTTCTACGTTATCGAGTCAACTTGGAGAGGTTCTTTCGAAGGTTGGCACCAAGTCAACGTTGGTAGTCACTGAGCAACCTGGTTTGGGCGCCAAGGGTAGTGATGTCAACTTTGTCATGAAAGATGGTAAATTAGCATTTGAATTAAATCAGGCTGCATTAACGAAACACAAGTTGAAGGCATCTTCCGAACTAACCAGATTGGCTATTCTTATTTGATAATTACACTATGGAAAATTCTACCGGAAAAAAGTTCAACCTTCGGTTATCTATCGGGAACAAAATATTTGGCGGTTTTTTAGTGCTTATTGCGCTCTTTGCCATTAATGCCAGTATCATTTTCCTCACCGGAAATAAAATCGACAACAGCGTGATGTCGTCTTTTCAAACGATCAATCCTTCGAAGGATGCGATCAATGAGTTAATTACATTGGTTCATCGTTCTCGGATGTTGGCCACGAATTGGGTTTTCCTCCAGACCAATGATGACGACAAGGCTGCACTCCGTCAGATTATTAGCCTTGAGTATCCTGCCAACAAAGAGCGAATTGTTAAGTTGATGAAAAACTGGGATTCCGACAGTACTTCGACCAAATTCAAAAAAGACAGTTCGCAACGGGTAATGATGACCCGCGCGTTTCACAAATTTGATTCGCTATTGAGCGGAACGACTGAAAACATTATTAATACACTTACCGGATTTGACGCATATGAAGATCCAACCACTAAGCTTCTCGCTGGTGATTATGTCGATCAAGTGATCATCCCTCAAGCAAATAATATCATTGCCATTCTTTCAAAAATTAAGGAAAAGCAAGAGGTACTAACGGAAGAATCGGCCACCGCATTGAGTAAATCATCGAATAATCTCCGAACGATCACGCTAGCTCTGGGCTTGGCAATTATTGTTATAGGTTTATTGAGTGCTACGCTACTGGTGAGAAATATTACCGGCCCCATTAATTATATCAAAGACGTGGTCGTCAAATTGGGGCGTGGGGAATTAGTGGAAGACAAAAAGCGAAATTTCAGTAAAGATGAAATTGGTGAAATGGCAATTGCCACAGATAACTTGGTTTCCGGGTTAAAAGCCACAACCGTTTTTGCGGAAAATATTGGCGGTGGTAAATATGATTCTGAGTTTACTCCGCTGAGTGAACACGATGTGCTGGGGAATGCCTTGCTGAATATGAGAGCGAACCTGGCAAAAGTGGCCGATGAGGACAAGAAAAGGAATTGGGCCACTGAAGGCATTGCGAAGTTTGGTGAAATTCTTCGGAGCAATAATAGCGATGTGCAGAAGTTATGTGACGAAATCATCGGCAATATGGTCAAGTACATGAAGGCCAACCAGGGTGCCCTTTATTTGATTGATGATACGGATGACTTGGAAGAAAAAACGATGTCGATGACGTCTTGCTATGCATGGGATAAAAAGAAATTCATCAATCAGAAGATACATAAAGGAGAAGGACTAGCAGGGCAAGCCTGGCAAGAGATGGATACCATTTATATTACCGATGTGCCGCAGAACTATATTCGGATTACATCTGGATTGGGCGATGCCAATCCAACATCGATTCTTATCATGCCGTTGAAAGTCAATGATCAGATTTACGGAGTAATTGAATTGGCTTCGTTCTCATCATTGGCTGAGCATGAAATTGAGTTTGTTAAGAAGGTGGCCGAGAGTATTGCCTCTACTGTGTCTACTGTGAAAATTAACGAACGCACACAGAAGTTGTTGACAGAGTCGCAGCAGATGACCGAAGAGATGAGAGCACAAGAAGAAGAGATGAGGCAAAACATGGAGGAATTGCAAGCGACCCAGGAGGGCATGAAGCGACAAGAAAATGAACTCATTGATTCAATGAATGCCCGATTGCGTTCGGTAGAACAGGAAGCCCGCGACAGAGAGGCTGACTACATACGCCAAATAGAGCAGCTGAAGAAGAAGGCGAATTCGTAGAATTTAAAAACGGCTAAAAAACCAAAAAGCCCCGTCCGTCTGACGGGGCTTTTTGTTACCTAAACCTAAACCTATGAGAGAATTACTCTACATGGTTCTATTAACGGACTTTGATATAACTGGTTGCGGAGAAAGTTCAATTTTTTTTAACGATCCTAAAAACAAGCTTTTTATTTCAGTTTTGAATGAAATTGCTTTTTAAACTTTTCCACTTTTGGGCGCACCACATATTGGCAGTAGCTCTGGTTGGGGTTCAAATCAAAGTAATTTTGATGGTAGTTTTCAGCAGGATAATAATCCGGCAAGGGGCTTATCTCAGTCACGATCGGATTCTTGAACACTTTTGAGGCTTCTAACTGGCTTTTGTAGTTTTCGGCAGCTTTTCGTTGCTCATCGGTATGGTAAAAAATGACAGACCTGTATTGCGTTCCCTCATCTGCTCCCTGTCTGTTGAGTGTAGTGGGGTCGTGGGTGTTCCAAAAAACTTCCAGTAGCTCTTCAAACGATACTTTTGAAGAGTAAAAGGTGATTTGAGCTACTTCGGCATGACCGGTTGTGCCAGTGCAAATCTCTCGATAAGACGGATTCTTTACCTTGCCGCCAGCGTAGCCAGAGACCACTTTGCTGACCCCTTTTACGTTTTGAAAGACGGCCTCG
>JABFSY010000003.1 GCA_013140395.1 Cyclobacteriaceae bacterium | reverse complement strand
CTCCTAGTTTTTCGCCAGCCTTATACAGTGGGTGTACTTTTGGAATTCCAGAAGAACGAAGTCTTAGTGAGCGGGGTGTTACCTCACATTGAACATGATGTTGGATAGTCGCCAAGATTTCTTCTAACGAGTACGCATCTGTTGCCCGAACATCTACTGTAAATTTGCATTCTGAGGGAACCTGATTGTGTGCTTGACCAGCGTTAATAACGGTAACCGACATTTTTACTTTACCGAGTGATTCAGAGATTTTAGGGAATTCGTAGGTACGAAACCATTCGATGTCTTTGAGTGATTGATAGATCGCATTGACACCTTCTTCACGAGCAGCGTGTCCGGCTTTTCCGTACGTTACACAATCGAGCACCATGAGTCCTTTCTCCGCTACTGCGAAATTCATCAATGTCGGTTCTCCAACAATCGCCATATCGATGGCAGGAAGTTCTTTCCAGACCATTTCAATCCCTCCAGTACCAGAAATTTCTTCTTCGGCTGTGGCCGCCATTACTAAATTGTACTTGAGGTTTGGCCGTTCATAATAATTGAAGAACGTCATAATGAGTGACACCAAGGGTCCACCGGCATCATTGCTTCCCAATCCAAATAATTTCCCATTTTCAATAGAGGCAGCATACGGATCACGAGTATAGGATGGATTTGGCTTTACGGTGTCGTGATGGGAATTTAAAAGTAAGGTGGGCTTAGACGCATCAAAGAATTTATTTTTCGCCCATACATTATTTCCAACGCGCTTTGCTTCCATCCCATGATAGCTAAAGAAGCCCATAAGCAATCCGGCCGTTTTATCTTCTTCTTTACTGAAAGAAGGAATCGTGATCAGTTGCTGAAGAAGATCAATAGCAATACTATGTAAATGTTCCCTCATGAAAGCGTAATCAGAGTGCCTTTGGTGTCGTAACCAGTGTTGGCTAACAAATTAGTATGTTCTCCTATGAGTACTTCTTTTACTCCGTGATTAATAGCATCAAAGGCATTTTCTAGTTTAGGTAGTATCCCATCATGAAAGGCGCCCTCCTTAAGTAACTGTTGATACATACTCTTATTGAGTGTATTGATAACAGTTTCTTCTTTGGCCACATCTCTTAAGACGCCTGTTTTTTCAAAGCAAAAAATAAGACGTGTATCGAAGTGCTTGCTTAACGAAACAGCCAGTACAGAGGCAATGGTATCCGCATTGGTGTTCAGCATCACGCCATCTGCATGAGTAAGTGGAGCAAATACGGGAATGACATTCTGTTTTAACAGAAAATAGAGCAATGTAGAGTTCACGCTTTCAGCAGTGATATCACCTACAAACCCGAAATCAACCTCACCGATAGGTCGTTTTATAGCTTTAATCAAGTTCCCATCTGCACCTGTCAATCCGAGGGCATTACAATGAAGCGCCTGAAGCTGGGCAACGATTTGTTTATTTACCAAACCACCGTAGACCATGGTCACTAAATCCAGGGTAGGGGAATCTGTAATTCTTCGGCCTTTTACGTATTGACTTTCAATACCAAGCTGGTCGCCTAGCTTGGTAGCGATCTTTCCTCCGCCATGGATTAATATTTTTGGAGCTTGGATCGATGCAAAATCCTTTAAGAAATGTGCTAATGCTTTTTCATCATCCAAAACATTTCCCCCGATTTTAATAACGTATAGTTTGTTCATAGTAAAAATTAGAGTTTGCCAGTTTCTGGGTTCCCATTACCGGTAACTGGCAACTTGAAACGATTTAGTATTTCTGCCAACACCGCCTGCGCAGCCCACACCCGATTGCTTGCTTGTTGTGTTACGAGGCTCGAAGTACTATCGAGCACTTCATCACTCAACTCTACATTTCTCCTAACAGGCAAGCAGTGCATTATTTTTGCATTGTTGGTTGAGGCTAACTTTTCATGGGTAAGCATCCATTCGGGATCATTACAATAAATTTTTCCGTAATCCGCGAAGGTGCTCCAGTTTTTCACATACACGAAGTCTGCATTCTTTAGTGCGTCATCTTGATTGTGAGTAATGGTTGCTCCTTTAGTAAATTTTGTATCAAGTTCGTAGTCTTCCGGATGCGTGATTACAAATTCTGCACCACCCCAAGCGCTGACCCACTGTGAAAAACTATTGGCCACACATTGGGGTAATGCTTTCACATGGGGAGCCCAGGTCAATACTATTTTTGGTTTTCTTTTTTCTTTGAACATCTCCTGAATCGTGATGAGGTCGGTCAGGCTTTGAAGCGGATGCAGGGTCGCGCTCTCTAAGCTGACAACAGGAACGCCTGAATACTTCACAAATTGGTTGATGTACAATTCACTGTAGTCATCTTCTTTATTCTTTAAAGAGGGGAAAGTTCGAATCCCCAATACATCAAAGTACTTTCCGAGAATGGGAGCAGCATCTTTCACGTGCTCTACCGTGGTGCCACTCATGATAGCTTCGTCTTCAAACTCTAACGCCCAGCCATCTTGCCCCACGTTAAAAACGATTACATCCATGCCAAGATTTTTGGCGGCAATCTCTGTGCTCAATCTCGTCCGCATACTTGGATTCAGAAAAAGTAAACCCATTCGCTTTCCCTTGCCGAGCGTAACATCCTTGAACGGGTTACTTTTGTATTCCAATGCTTTTGCTATGAGTAGTTGGAAATCGGGGGCATCCTCACACGAAATGAACTTTTTCATAGGGCAGTGACTTGTTTAAATTGCTTTGCCAATGCTTCTAAAAATAAATCAGCATCATTTTTTGACAAAGCCAAAGACGGCAATAAGCGCACCGTGTTTGGTTTAGCTTCGCCTGTAAAGATATGGTGTTTGAAGAGTAAGTCTTTACGCAGTGATGTGAGTGATTCAGGTAAATCAAAACCAATCATCAGCCCTTGCCCACGCACTTCCAAAATGTGTGAGAATTTTTTCAGTTCCTGCATCCAGTAGCTGCCCAGTTCTGCCGCATGCTGCATTAGGTTTTCTTTTTCTATTACGTCTAAGACCGCCAACGAGGCTGCACAAGCCAGGTAATTTCCTCCGAATGTAGTTCCGAGCATTCCACTCCATGGTTTGATGTCCGGATGAATAAGTACACCACCCACCGGAAAACCATTACCCATCCCTTTTGCGATGGTGATTAAGTCTGCGTCAATGCCAGCGAATTGATGTGCAAAAAATTTACCAGTTCGCCCGTAGCCTGATTGTACCTCATCTAAAATCAGCAATGCCCCGACTTCTTTGCTTTTTTTGGAGAGTAGTTGAAGAAATGCGTGAGTGGGAAGGTGAATGCCGCCCACACCTTGGATTCCTTCGATGATTACTGCTGTGATGTCTTTATTAATGGCACTCAGAAACGCAGCCTCGTCATTCAATGGAAGAAAGACAATTTCGTGGTTGGCATTGAAGGGCGCCACAATCTTTGGATTGTCAGTGGCCGCAACTGCACCGGACGTTCGACCGTGAAATGCTTTTTTAAACGCGATCACTTTTTTACGGCCATTGACAAACGAAGCGAGCTTCAGCGCATTTTCGTTAGCTTCAGCACCAGAGTTGCAAAGAAACAGTTGGTGATTGGGGTAACCTGAAAGTTGACCAAGTTTCTCTGCAAGCTTTTCCTGCAATTCGTTTTTGATGCTATTGGAATAAAAACTGATTTTATCCAATTGTGATTTGAGTGCTTCTACAAAATGCGGATGATTGTGACCAATAGAAATTACTGCATGACCACCATATAAGTCCAAATATTTATTTCCTTCTTTGTCCCACAGCCACGAACCTTGCGCTTTTATAGGCTCGATTGGGAAGAGAGGGTAGACGTCAAATAATCTCATCGTTAACTTATTTTTTGGTGTTTAATTGTTCCAGGTTTCCAGTTACCAGTAACTGGAAACCTGGAACTGGGAACTTTAAAAAACACTCCCCTTTAATTTTAACCCCACAGTTTCATCAAGTCCAAACATCAAATTCATATTCTGCACGGCTTGCCCACTTGCTCCTTTTAATAAGTTATCGGTGACTGAGTGGATGACAAGCTTGCTGCCTGCCTTTTCCAAATAGAGTAAGCACTTGTTTGTGTTTACCACTTGTTTGATATCAATCATCTCGCCAGCTACATGAGTAAACGGATGTGACTTGTAGTACTCTTTAAACAATTGATTTGCTTCTTCTAAGCTCAAGTTGCAATCCAACACAGATGACACAAAGATGCCTCTGGTAAAGTCACCACGCCACGGCACGAAGTTGATGCTGCTTGAATATTCAGGCTGCAGTGATTTTATGGTTTGATTGATTTCTCCGAGATGCTGATGTGTCAACGTTTTGTAGGCAGACACATTATTGGCGCGCCAGCTAAAATGTGTAGCGTCTTGCAATTTTTGACCAGCACCAGTTGAGCCAGTAATTCCGGTTGTATGGACTTCTGCGAGAAGGCCTGCTTTTGCTAATGGCAATAATCCCAATTGTATGGTAGTTGCAAAACAACCTGGGTTGGCAATGTTATTTGCTTGTTTAATCTTTTCTCGTTGGAATTCAGGAAGCCCATATACAAATTCTCTGTCACCTGCTTTATCGCCTAAACGAAAATCATTCCCTAAGTCGATGATGCGAGTAGAAGAATGAAAATCATTTTCGGCTAAAAGGCTTTTACTTTCACCGTGACTCAAACAAAGGAATAAAACATCAACGGGTGGACTAAAACCTTCAGAAAAGCGAAGCTCAGTTTCTCCAACAAGATCATGATGAACGGTAGTAACTGGCTTGCCTGCTTGACTTCTGCTTTGAACAAAATTCAATTCTACGTCAGGATGGTTCAACAATAACCGCACTGTTTCTCCCCCAGTGTATCCTGCGCCACCGACAATGCCTGCTTTGATTTGCTGTTTCATAATTTGTTTCCAGTTTCGGGTTTCTGGTTACCGGTAACCTGCAACTGGGAACTTGCAACCTGATAATGGATCGCCACCTGATTACCAAAAATCTTTGTAAACCCTTTCACATCATCTCCCGTCCAACCCAAATTCATCTCGCCATACTTGCCAAACTTGCTTGACATCAAATCATAGCGTGATTCAATACCGTTTACTTGATAACGGTAAGGATAAAGTGTGATGGACACTTCGCCTGTTACATTTTCTTGAGAGTTCGTGAGGAACGCTTCTATATTGCGCATCACGGGATCCAGGTATTGCCCTTCATGCAGCCAATTGCCATAAAATTGTGCCAGCTGGTCCTTCCAGCTCAACTGCCATTTCGTAAGCACATGCTTCTCCAAAGCATGATGTGCTTTGATGATAAGCAGGGTAGCTGCGGCTTCAAAGCCAACACGGCCTTTTATACCGATGATGGTGTCTCCCACATGAATATCTCTACCAATTC
>JABFSY010000525.1 GCA_013140395.1 Cyclobacteriaceae bacterium | reverse complement strand
AAATTACAACATTTGACGAATGCTTTCACAAAGACAAACATTGATCTTCGGTTCGCTTCTTGGTGGACTTGCTGTAGCGCTGGGTGCGTTTGGATCACATGCTTTTAAATCGCTTCTAGTCGAACATAACCGCGTGGATACCTACGAACTAGCAACCCGGTATCATTTCTTTCATGCTTTAACAATGCTGGCCATTGGTGTGCTAATGAACCAAGTGAAAGGCAGTAGCATAAAGGTAAGTGCTGCATTTGTCTTCACCGGCACAATGTTATTTAGTGGAAGTTTGTATGTGATGGCCCTGCTAAACACAAATAAGGTCGCGCTAATCACTCCCATTGGCGGCATTTTTCTTCTGACCGGCTGGGGGTTTTTATTGTTTTCTGTGGTGCGAAATCCGAAGGCACTCTAATTTTAGTTGGCTTCAAAAAATGGACAAATCGGTTTTGGAATTGTACGGAAATCTACTTCGAGTCAGGGTTTGCGGAATTTGCATTAGAAATGACCAACTGCTTTTGGTCAATCACCGAGGGTTGGTTGAAGGCGATTTTTGGTCTTTTCCAGGCGGTGGCATGCAGTTCGGAGAAACGGCTAAGGAATGTCTGACGCGAGAATTTCTGGAAGAAACCGGATTAACCGTAGAAGTTGGTGACTTTTTGTTCACCTGCGAGTTTATCAGTGTGCCACTTCACGCGATTGAGCTATTTTTTATTGTAAACGAAAAAGAAGGGAATTTGAGAGTCGGAACAGACCCCGAATCGGGAAGAAATCAGATAATTCAGAACGTTGCTTTCATGGCGCAGGCTGACCTTAGTAAAATCAACAAGGCCCATCTCCATGGTATATTCAACAAAACGGAGAAAATTGACGAAATCATAGCGCTTAGAGGCTATTTTAAGTTGTAATTGGTTGCTTTTAACCACAGAAAATATCTATAATTGCAAGCTAAACCTGTTAACCTCATGAATATTAATAGAATCCTCACTATTGTATTAGTTGCCGCCAGCTTGTTTCTCGCTTTTCGACTTTATAGAGGTGTGCAGGGCACCATTGAAGATAGAGAAGCGATACAGAATACTGAAAATGCCGTAATTGCCAGATTAAAGCTTATAAGAGAAGCGGAAATCGTTTTTCAAGAAGTAAATAAACGTTACACCGCCAATTGGGATTCACTTAGCAACTTTATTGAAAATGGTAAAGTACCTAACATTCAAAGGCGAGAAGAAATCACTCAAGTCGGCTATGGCCAGGAGATAGTGAAGGTCTTTTTCGATACGTTGGGCTACACTCCTGCTAAAGAAAGAATTTTCAAGAAAAATTTTACAATGAATGCCTCAGACAATGGGGTTTTCATGGGGTATAAAGTAAAAAATGGCGACCGTGTCATTAAAAATCAAAAGGCATACACCCTCAAGGTTGGAGATAAAATGCAAGAGGTTCCTTTTCAAGAACAGGGCGTAATCACGGCTTTAGCTTCAGTGGCCACCGGCACCGAAGTAAAAAAAGGGGAACTGCTTGTTAACTATTGGGATTATGCATTTGAACCCAACGTGGACCTCAAAAAAATTGGTGAAGTTCCGGGTTTGGATGGCCAAAAGTTTAACATCTTCATTGGCAAAGTGGATAAAAATGGTGTGATGGTGCAGGTGATTGAGGTGCGTGATCCTAAACCAGTTAACCCCATGCGTAAAGAAAGTAACGAAGCCAAAGGTAGGAAGCCATTACATTTTGGGTCTAAGTTTGATGTAACTACTTCAGGCAATTGGGAATCGCAATAATTCCTTTCCTTGCAACCCCCATTAGCTCGGTATAAATTAATTAAAAAGATCAAAGATGATCGGTTTGATGAGGAGAGTCTTCATCAATATCGCCTCTTGATTCAACTAGGTGTCAGAGATTTTCAAGTAGCCGTAGTCGCAGCTAGCGATCAACGGCTACTTTTTTTTGAAGACTACGTTCTGACGGATCTCCATACCCATCAGGAGCTGATGCAACTGGTGAAAACACTATTTGAAGAACACTCGATTCTTCAGGCCGGGTTTTGGATGGAGGTGAAAATCTCTATAAAAAATAATAAATTCGTTCAGGTACCCGCTGCTTTGTTCCAAACAGACAAGGCCGTTGATTACTTGAATTTCAACGCACGTGTCGATTCTACAGTGGAAACTATTCTTCACTGCCAGAATACTACGCAGGATATCATAACCGTGTTTTCTATTCAGAGGGATTTACACCAGTGGCTGTGCGGGGTCTATCAAAACACGAAACTGAATTTCTTCCACCAATCTGCGGCATTGATCGAAGGTATTTCTACCTATTCTACAAATGTCTCCCACGAGCCGATTTACCTTTATGTTGATCGATTCAAGCTGCATATTCTTTCCGCACAAAAAGGGAAACTTGTCTATTACAATCAGTTTTCAATCACCCAGTTTTCAGATTATGTAAAGTACATTATGCTGGTGATGAATGGGTTAAAAATGGACCAGCAAACCAGCGAGGTTTTGCTCTGGGGTTATATTGGAAAAAAGTCACCGCATTACACTGAGTTCGTTAAGTATGTGCGGAATGTCAACTTTGGCTCCCGACCAGAAAATTTGGGTTTTGGCTATATGTTTGACGAGGTGCAAGAGCATCATTTCTTTGACCTTTATTCGCTTGATTTGTTAATCGCGTGATATGGAAAGGATCGCTTTATTCCCCGGATCATTTGATCCTTTTACAAGAGGGCACGAAGATATTGTGTTAAGAGGCCTAGCGCTGTTCGACAAGATTATTATTGCTGTTGGCTACAACAGCGGAAAAACACAGCGGTATTTTCCCATTGATTTTATGATTGATAAAATCAACGACACCTTTAAAGACAATCCCGCTATTTCAGTTCAAACTTATTCTGAGTTGACAGCTGAGTTTGCTAAGAAGAATGGAGCAAACTACTTGCTTCGGGGGTTGCGAAACACAACTGATTTTGAGTACGAAAACAGCATTTCTCAAGTCAACCGATATTTGAATGGTGATTTAGAATCCGTTTTCCTTATCACGTCTCCTGGCCTAGCGGCCATCAATTCATCAATTATTCGCGAAGTCCATAAATACCAAGGAGATATATCCGAATTTCTTCCCTACAAGCTATCCTAGCCAACTGTCTCCTTCTTGTAGTACTCTTCAAATACAAACCGTATCGACTTATACGAGTTCTCTAATGCATGATACACTTCTTTTTGAGTCATCCAACGAAGTTCCTCAATATCTTCCTCTATGCTTGGTCTGCTGTTTGAGTCATCAACCAACGCCATCTCGTACCACTTGGTCTTTTTGAGCATACTGTTTTTATTCATGGTGTAAGTATGCCAGGTCGTACATATTTTCTTGCCCAGCTTTACCCGGACATTGCACTCTTCTTCTACCTCGCGTACTGCGGTTTCTGCAGATCGCTCACCACTTTCTCTTTTCCCCTTCGGCAAATCCCACTTTTTCATACGATAAATCATCAAGAACTTATCTTTCTTTTTGATCAATCCACCAGCGGCTTTGATGACTTTGTATTTCCCTTTTAGATATTGCTTGAACGCCTCGTAGTCTGTGATGCTAACGGTGAGTGACAATAGATTTATGGGAACTTTAGAGTTAATCAGATCAAAAACCAAATCCATGTCCTGCACACTTGCCTGATTTAGCCAGACATGGTGTAGAAGTTTGGCTTTATTGATCGGTTCCATGGAAGCATTGATCTCCACATTAAAATGACCAGCTTCAGGTCTTTCTTGAGGAAGTAAGATTCGAACAGGAATATCGTTGACGAACAGGTTCATAGGGGCTGATCTACTTTCTTAAGAAGTTGCAAAAACATAAATTATTCTCAATCCACCAACACGCCTTTCAATAAATGCTCGCCCTTTTGGGCAGTTGCCTGATTCGTCATAAATTGCTTGCCTCATGAACAGAATAAAGATACTACACAAAACAGCCAGAGAAGTAGCAGCAAAGTTACTAGATATTGGTGCGATTAAGTTAAACCATCAAAAACCTTTTACGTGGAGTTCGGGTTGGAAATCTCCGGTTTATTGCGACAATCGACTGGCTCTCTCCTATCCTCCTATCCGGTCGTTTATCAAAAATGCGTTAGCAATGGCCATTCGCGAAAATTTTCCTGAGGTGGAGTGCATCGCAGGTGTTGCGACTGCGGGTATCCCACAGGGAGCGCTAGTTTCGGAAGAATTGGGTCTGCCATTTGTTTATGTAAGGCCTAAGCCAAAGGAGCATGGCATGGGGAATCTAATTGAGGGTAAAATTGAGGTCAACCAAAAAGTGGTATTGGTAGAGGATTTGATATCTACAGGCGGTAGTTCGCTAAAAGCCGCCCAAGCAATGAGGGATGCTGGATTTGATGTAATTGGAATGGTGGCCATTTTCACCTATGGCTTTGAGCAAAGTGAAAAGAACTTTGAAGAAGAAAAAGTGCGACTCATTTGTCTGAGCGACTTTAACCACTTGCTGCAGGAAGCGCTCGAGAGGAAATACCTGGATGAGAACCAGTTAATCTATGTGAAATCTTGGCGACTAGATCCGGCCAACTGGAAATAGTTAGCGATCCTTTAAACGGTAAACGAACTTCAACCCAGACCAAATCTCATCAACCGCACAGACTTTCACATCGACCAACCCATTTTTTAGCCCAAATTCCCGGATCAGGTTTTCATCCAGATCGGTGGCCACTTTCGATGACTTTTTTGGCCATGAGATCCAGAGCGTCCCATCCTTTTTCAAAAGCTCCCGGCTTCGAACAAATTCCTTTTCAAATGCCTTCTTCTCTTTGGCGAATAAATGAACAAAATCAATTGTTCCTTTTTTGGGTGCCTCAATAACCTTAATTCCATCAGGTAATGGGGAAATCAAATCCCAGTAAGATGGAGGAATGTGAAGAACCGATATTTGCATACCCGCCTTGATGCCCAATTTCTTTTGCAATGGAGTACCCGAATATCCAGCCATATCTAAAAATAAAAAATCCTGACCATTTTACGGTCAGGATTATTTCTTGATGATTTTACCTATTAATTGCCACCTTTTCTTTTTTCCATTTCTTTATCGAAGGTATCCTTGAATTTCTCGTAGTCGTAATCAATTTTCAAACGATCATCTTTAGAAAGACGATCATTGTACTGCTTTACTAAATCATCAGCAGAAAGCTCCAACGCAATGTAAGTTTTGTAGTTCCCATCTTTGGTTTGTACCAGTTTTTCGCAGATTGTGCGAATGCCTGTCAAAGATTGCTCAACCACTTCCCGGTTCAAACTCTCAAACTTCTGCTCCAATTCTTCCTTGCGGTTCATTGACCGAGAGTTCGTGTAATTATCAGTGACTGTTTTTACAGTTGTCTGAATAGCTTGGGCGAGGTC
>JABFSY010000416.1 GCA_013140395.1 Cyclobacteriaceae bacterium | reverse complement strand
GAACGTATGATCACCTCGGTGAAACCAATGATACAAAGGAAGAAACGCTTGCCACACCTGTAAAATGGACTTCCATTCGACAAAAGTTTTTTATTCGTTCCATCATTGCTGAGAATTCGTTCGCAGGAGGAGAACTCAAGATGTCAACAAATCTGCTCGATTCTTCGGTTGTCAAAAACGCAAACGTAAAATTGTTTATTCCAACGGAAGATGTGACGTCTAAAAAGGCGAACTTCCATTACTACTTCGGACCGAACGACTACGACATTATCACCAAGGTAACAACGGGGTTTGAAGAAAATCTATCGCTTGGATGGCCTCCCATGAGTTGGATCAACCGATTCGTGATCATACCTGTTTTTCATTTTCTACAAAAGTATCTTACCAATTATGGGCTGATTATTATTCTCCTGGTACTGATGGTGAAGATTGTTCTTTTGCCCCTCTCCTATAGTTCCTATTTAGGCATGGCGAAAATGAAATTGCTAAAACCTGAGATGGATGCCATCAAGGAAAAGAACGGAGATAACATGGCCCAATCACAACAAGATACCATGAAGTTGTACAAGCAGGCGGGCGTGAACCCGTTTAGTGGTTGCATACCACTGCTCTTGCAAATGCCAATTCTCTTTGCAATGTTTTACTTTTTTCCCATCTCGATCGGCCTTCGCCAAAAATCGTTCCTTTGGGCAGAGGATCTTTCCACTTACGATTCGATTCTAAACTTACCGTTCACTATTCCATTCTACGGAGCACATGTTAGCCTTTTCGTTTTGCTAATGACCGTCTCCACATTGATTTACACCTGGCAAAACAATCAGATTAGTTCGGTTGCCGGGCCAATGAAGTCGATGTCCTATATCATGCCAATCGTTCTGGTTTTTGTACTGAATTCTTTTTCGGCAGGGTTAAGTTTCTACTACTTTGTTTCCAACCTGATCACATTCGCGCAACAAGCAATCATCAAGCGTTTTGTTGACGAAGACAAGATCAAGGCAATCATGGAAGAAAACAAGAAGAAGGCCGCTACCGGAACAGGCAAAAAGTCAAAGTTCATGACCAAGCTGGAAGAAGCCATGAAAGCCAGTGAAGAGGCGCGAAAAGCGGCCGAAGCGAAGAAGAAAAAGAAATAATTTCAATTTGAAGATTTGAAAATTGACCTTGGTTCAAAATGCATGACCAAGCCAGCAAAATCAAATCTTCAAATCTTCAAATCATACCATTTTCAAATCAATGTGCATTTCTTGTTGATAGTCGGTGGATAAGTAACGTTTCACGAATGTTCCACGATTGCGCCTTAGACCTATATTTGCCATATCTATTTGAAAATTTGAAAATGAGCCAATTTGGAAATTCGCTCACGTGTCAGATTGTTATGATCTTCAAATTTTCAAATCGTTAAATTTTCAAATCGAATTCATGGGTAAAATCATTGCAATTGCAAATCAGAAAGGTGGTGTCGGAAAGACAACCACTGCTATCAATTTAGCTGCAAGTCTGGCGGTGTTGGAGCATAAGACACTGTTGGTGGATGCAGACCCGCAGGCCAACTCAACTTCGGGGCTAGGTATGAACCCAAAGGAGATCAAGAAAAGTATCTACGAATGCATGGTTGACGGTATTCGGCCGGAAGATGCCATCTTGAAGAACGAATTGAAATATCTTGATGTCCTCCCTTCTCATATAGATCTCGTAGGTGCAGAGGTGGAGATGGTGAACATTGAACACCGTGAAGAAAAAATGCGAAATGTGCTCTCGAAAATAAAGAATCAATACGAGTTCATTATTATCGACTGCTCTCCTTCTTTGGGCTTAATCACCATCAACTCATTGACAGCCGCAGACTCAGTCCTGATACCTGTACAATGTGAATATTTTGCGTTGGAGGGACTTGGCAAGCTTTTGAATACCATAAAAATTATCCAAACGCGTCTCAACCCGAAATTGGAGATCGAAGGCATCTTGCTGACGCTGTATGATTCTCGCACGTCCCTCGGCAATCAGGTGGTTGAAGAAGTAAAGACACACTTCAAGAATATTGCTTTTAATACCATTATTCCGAGAAACGTCAAGCTAAGTGAGTCGCCCAGTTTTGGATTACCTGCCATAGTCCATGATGCAGAAAGCAAAGGAGCGATCAGCTATCTCAACTTGGCACATGAAATATTGAATAAAAACGGTTTTACAAAATGAGCAAAAGAAATGCACTAGGCCGTGGGCTAAGCGCCCTATTGAGTGACACGCCTTCTGAAGACCGGCTAGAGGTCGATGTGGCACAACCAGCGAATTCAAGCAATGTAAATGGCATTGTCAATGAGATTTTATTAACAGAGATCGAGACAAATCCATTTCAACCTCGCCAGCATTTTGATGAAGAGGCCCTTAATGAATTGGCCGAATCAATACGCGTCCACGGCATCATCCAGCCGATTACAGTCAGGCGCCTTGCACCACATCAATATCAATTGATTTCAGGTGAAAGGCGTTTTCAAGCTTCTAAGAGAGCGGGCCTTCTAGCAGTACCAGCATACGTACGTTCAGCCGATGATCAGCAAATGTTGGAAATGGCGCTGATCGAAAATATTCAACGAGAGAATTTAAACCCCATCGAAATTTCATTGAGCTATCAGCGGCTTATTTCAGAATGCAATCTAAAGCAAGAGGAACTTGGGGAACGTGTTGGGAAAAATCGATCAACGGTTACCAACTACTTAAGACTACTGAAACTACCACCTGATATACAGATTGCTTTGCGCGACAATAAACTATCAATGGGGCATGCGCGAGCCATCATCAATGTCGACAACACCGATTCTCAACTTTACATTTTCAAAAAAACGCTTTCCGAAGATTTATCAGTTAGAAAAGTGGAGGAATTGGCCCGTGAAGTGATGACTAAACCACAACATCAAGAGAGCGGCAAAACTGAAACATCGCCAGCCTCCAAAGAGATTAATCATTTACAATCACGCTTATCGTCACACTTTGGCACGAAAGTTAGTGTAAAGAGTGACGGAAAAAAGGGCGATATTCGAATTCCGTTCTTGTCGGTAGAAGACCTGAACCGGATTTTGGATATTCTAAAAGTATAGATGAAGCATTTTTTAGGCACTTGGTTATTGATCGGGGTTTGCTCGTTGGCCTACTCGCAGGAAGCAAAAAAAGATTCTATTCAAAATACTCCAACTGATACCCTCATTTCAAAAAGTGGCAAGAGGGTGGTTGACATCGACACCTATTCGCAACGATTCAACCCAAGAAAGGCAATGCTATACGCGGCCGTGCTTCCCGGGTTGGGTCAAGTGTACAACAAGAAATATTGGAAACTACCGCTGGTTTATGGTGGATTCTATGCGCTCATTACCGTTGTTGATTTTTACAGTAAGGCTGGGAACAAAGCGCGCAACGATCTGTTCGATCTTTTAGATGGCAAAGTAAACGCGCAAAGTAGAAGTCTTTTATTCGATCTAACCGAAACCCAGCTTAGAACCATTATCGACCAAGCCCAACGCCAAAGAGATTACTTCCTCATCTTCACCGGGTTTCTTTACCTATTGCAAATGGTAGATGCACATGTGGATGCTCATCTAAAAGAATTTGATCTCAACCCGAAGCTGAAGGTGAGAATAGAGCCACATATGGAAAATAGCTATTATACAGGCACCAGCACGGGCATCGCAATAAAATTGAGATTTTAATAATGAGGATTCTATTAATTGGCTATGGTAAAATGGGCAGAGCCATTGAAGCCATTGCTATGGGGCGTGGTCATGAGATAGTTGGCAAGGTGGACACCTATGAGGAACTCAATAGGTTCAACCTAAAAGCGGACGTGGCCATCGAGTTTACACAGCCAGAATCCGCTGTTAAAAATATTCTCTACTGTTTCGATCACCAAATACCGGTCGTGTGTGGCACCACAGGTTGGCTAGATCAAAAAAGTGAAATTGAACATCTATGTCTTGAGAAAAAGGGAGGTTTTTTTTATGCGTCTAATTATAGCTTGGGCGTCAATCTTTTCTTTAGGCTGACCAGCTATCTGGCTAAAGTGATGAGACCCTATGCGGATTACAAGGTTAGTATTGACGAAACACATCACACCCAAAAAAAGGATGCCCCTAGTGGCACAGCAATTACGTTGGCAGAAAGAATAATCCTGGAACAACCGCTCATCAAAGAATGGCAATCAACTGCAACCCAAGCCCCCTCTTCCCTCGTTATCCGATCTCATCGGATTGATCCTGCTCCGGGAACGCATACGGTAAAGTATCAGTCTAGTGTAGACGACATCGAGATTACCCATACAGCTCACTCGCGTGAGGGCTTCGCCCAAGGCGCAGTGTTGGTGGCAGAGTGGATGGTGAATCGAGTAGGCGTCTATTCAATGGACGATTTTTTAAAGGTGTAGCTCTTTTGCTACGTTAAAAATCCCTTTCTTTGCCAGATTTTATTTAGACCCATAGCTATGAATTGGAAGTTTTGGAAGAAAAGTGTTGACAAAAGTCAGACAGAAGGAAAGGTAAAAAAGTCGGCTTTGAGGGAATGGTGGGATGCCATTTTATTTGCAGTGGTTGCCGCCACGCTAATTCGCTGGCTGATTATGGAGGCCTATACAATTCCTACTCCGTCAATGGAAAACTCACTATTGGTGGGTGACTTTCTTTTTGTTAGCAAGTTTCATTACGGTACAAGGACACCGCGTACGCCCCTGCAACTTCCATTGACTCACCAAAAGATCTGGTTCACAGATATCCCCTCCTACCTTCCCTGGGTTCAACTACCTACATTCCGCTTGCCTGGAATAACGTCTGTAAAAAATAACGATGTGGTTGTCTTCAATGTGCCGCGTGTAGAAGAAAACAACTACGGCATTTATGACAAATCAACCTGGATAGATTATCCTGTAGATTTAAAGACGAATTATATCAAAAGATGTGTGGCCATTGGAGGAGACGTGTTGGAAATAAAGAATAAGCAACTCTTTATTAACGGCAAGCAAGCCGAGAATGCACCTGAAATGCGCTTCCGATATCGAGTCATAGCCAAAGACGAAATCAATCAGCGAAACATTGAAGCACTCGGGCTTGATGGCGATGATTTTGAATTGCACGGGCGTGCAGACAACGATAATCCAACCCATGTCTACTATTCCATGTATTTGATTGAAGCCACATTAGCCAAAGTCAAAAGTCTCCCCTACATTCTTTCGGCCGAAATGGAAACTGGTGGTGGCGAATCTGAAAGATTTCCCTTTTCAACCTACACCGCTTCCTGGACGGGAAGCAACTACGGGCCGCTCACGCTTCCCAAAGAAGGGATGAAGATACTCATCAATGACTCAACGCTTTCTATCTATGGGTTTACTATAAAAGCCTATGAGAATCAGAAAGATGTGGT